>JAYVRQ010000287.1:0-5834 GCA_043776145.1 Chthoniobacteraceae bacterium | reverse complement strand
CGGTTTCAAACTTGGGACTCAGCCAAAACCCGGCCTCCTCACGCAAACGGACGAGCAGCGGACGCACTGCGGGAATCAGGCCCCGTTCCTTCGCGCGCAAAAGGATGCCTGCGATCCCGATGCTCGTCACATGGAGCGCCTTCGCCGCATTTCGACCGGCCGCCTCATCCACCAGCACGGCACTCGCGTGCAGTTCCAGCGCGAGCGAGAGCGCCTCGCTTTCGCAGGCGTCGAGATCGGGACACGCCCGGACTTCAGGCGCCACTTTCACCGCGGGTGAAATCCGCACCCACTCCGGCATCCCATGCCTCGGAAACGCACACGCCCGCCCGCAAGACGCAAAAACTCCGCGGCCACGGCAGGCGGAATCCACACCTCCGCGAACAGCTCCCGCAGCAGCCCCTCCGCGGAAACCCGGCAAAGATTCAGCAGCAAGGAAGTGTCGGAGACGACCAGCACGTCAGCCTTTGTCCGCCTCCCCAGCGCCCTTGGGGAAAAGCCCGTCCAGCGCCTTCACGTCGTCATGCAGATCTTCCACCGTGCAGGTGCTGATGCGGCGTTCACCGAGCGCCTTCTGGAAGCTGAAAAAGTCCACCCCCGCCAGTTCGGCGCCGCTCACCTTCGTCACCTTGCCCTGCGCATAAAGGCCGCACGCCAGTTCCAGGCGCAATTGCGCATCCCCCATTTGCCGGGTGATCGGAACGTCAGGCAGCGTCAGGTTCATGCCGCGCACCATACCCGCGCCGCACCCGAACTCCAGCGCCCGTTTTGCGGGAGATCCTCGTCGAGCAGGAAGCCTTTCGCCCGGCGTTGCCGTAAGAATATTGTGGGGCAGTTTGAAATTGCACGATGCTCCCCCTTTGGCAGAGCCAATACAGACATTGCAGACGAGTCGTGTTCGCAAAGACCTCAGGCATTCGCAGCTTCGAGGATTTCGATGATTGCACGCTGCTTCGATGGTCCAAACGTGCGCTTCATCCGCAACCGAGCCCACGAAAGGCCGGCATATTCGGCAACGGTATGCTGCCACCGTGAGGACGACCATTTGACCCGTGCGCGCAAGGCCAACTCTCCGACGGTGCGTTGATCGCCGATAAATTTGGTTCGCACCTGCTCCCACCGCACTGCCATCGCATCTCCATCGGAGGTTTGCGTGACGAACGGTGCCGCCGCCAGCTCACGTTCCCAGCCGGTTGGCAGCACGATTGCCTGATCGCGAAAGGCCACCCAGCATGCCTCATTCTTCGAGCCCTCGCCCACGTTTCCCTGCCACGAAAGGATGTGCTTCCGCGCGGCGTATGCCGCGGCATCGATCAGCTTCGCGAGCGTGGAGGTGATGGCCTGCGCGCGCCAGATTTCCGCGAGATCGATTCGCTGCTGGCTGCGCCGGGAAAGCCACGCGAGTGCATACGTCACGATGTTCGCCCGATAGCCGGGATGCTCCTGCGCACTCACGATCTGCTCGGCCCGGCGAAAAAGCAGCGCCTTGGCCACGAGCTGTTGGAAGTAGCTTTCGTCCACCACCGGCCAGCCATCATCGGCGCGTCGTGTTGTCCAAAATCCGAAGTTCTTTTCCGCGCCCCGGCAGACGAGATGCGGCTGCTCGTCCCAGGTGTTTTCAAACTTCGCAAGGTCGGTCTTCGTGAACTTTTGCTCCATGGGATGCTCGCCCTCCCACTGCCGCACCGGCGCGCCCGTGCCCACGCGCGACTTGTCATCCAGATACGACCCGCGCGCCCGCTCGTAATACCAGCGCGTCCCACGCTCCAGGCCGCCGATGGCCGGCGCCCACACCGTCCGCGACAGCTTCTCCAGCTTTTGGTGAAACGGCCCATGCACCGAAAAATCGGTTGTGTTCACCTTGTTCTGGCTGTTCGCGTAGAGCGAAATCAGCGGAACGAACTCGCCGAGCTTCGTATGATCCGCCACGAGCGTGAGCTTCATCTGCACGGCGACCTGCGAAATGTCCTGCTTGTCCTTTTTCCACGCGTGATAGAGCGACGCCGTCGTCTGTCCGCCGTTCACGATTTGAAAATCCGTCGCCGCGAGCAGCCGGAAATGTCCGTGCTTGCGGTCCTCCAGTTCCAGCTCGCGCGCCGTCGCCGTGAGCCCGTTGTTGTAGGCGAGAAAACGGTGCGGTGTTTCCTCGATTGTCTGCTGGATGCCTTTGTTCACCTTGCCGCGCACTTGCAGAAAGGAGCGCACATTGCGCTCCAGCAGCCGCGGCCCGTGTTCGCCATAGATGCGCGCCAGCACCGGGCCGGGGATGAACGCGAGAAACGTCCAGTATTCGCCGGTCGCATCCGCCTGGCCGAGGCACGGAATCGCGCCCCCCAGCTCCTCCTCAAAACGCAGCGTGATCACATCGCGCTCCCGACCCGAGGCGTGGAATTGATGCAGCTTCGCCAAGTCCCACAGCACCGGCTTCAGCTCCAGACCATCCACCGGCTTGGGCTCGAACGAAACCCGCGTGCCGAGCTTCGCCACGCCATCACTGAGGACGAAAAGGCGCACCGTGCTGATGGCCTCGCGCTGTTCGTGAATGCGCCGCGCCGCATCGAACACCGGGTCCGTCTCCTCGAGCTGCGTGTGGAAACCGCCGAGCGCGCGGATCAAAAAGCCTCGCGCCAGCTCGAAGTGCTCCGCCACTTCCGAGGCCGGCACCTGCTCCTCCTCGCCGGAACCGCGATAAATGCAGACGAAGAGATCGAGCGTCGCCCCATCGCCGGAGAAGCTGTATCCATGCACCTTCGCCGCCGGAACACGCGCCCGGCCTTGGGAGTGGAAGTAACACACCTCCGCCTCCGAGATGTACCCCGCTTCCGTCAGATCCTCGAACACTTCCTCGGTGAACGCCTCCTCCCGCATCTGTCCGTCTTCGGCGTGCGCGCACCGGGCGAGGACTTGCTGGTGGTAGTTCGCGGCGAAATCTTGGAGGGTCATGGCGTGGATCGGCGGGCGCGGCGTTTTTGGGGAGGGGTGGATGCGGTCAGCGCCACGAGCAGCGCGCCAGGAGCGAGGAGAAAGGCGCGGCACGCATCGAGGCTCAGCGCGTAGCGGACCTCGCCGATGCCCGCGGGCAGGTCGCTCTCGGTGATCCGGGGAAAACGACCGCGCACGGCGAAGTCGTTCGTCTCGCGAAGGGCATAGCCGCGGGCTTCGTAGCGCCATGCATCGGCATCGCGATAGCCGGCGGCGAGCAGTCCGTCCTCGAATTCCTCCGCGGCTCGCGGAAAGGCGACGAACCGCGTCCGCAGCGCTGCGACCATCGCGGGCAGCGTCTCACCCGCGCCCTCGCGGACGGCGAGCGCGAGGTGGCGCAGATACAGCGCCGGGAGCCCGCGCCCGTCGAGCTGGCGCTCACTCGCGATACGCACGACGTGCGGCGCCTTGCCCGAAGTCGTCTTCACCTCGACCGCTCCGGTGGGGAGCAGGAAATCCTGGTGCGCGGCGCGATGGCCCTGCCACGCCGTCACGGAAACGTCTTCGCCGAAAGTCGGCAGCAGGCCGTCGCGCAGGAAATGCAGTTCAACCCCAAAGGCCGCGCTGCGCTTCCTCGCTGAGCCCCTCCGCTCCGGCGGCGAGAAACTTTTGCCAGAGCCCGAGTCCGCCGAGCAGCGCCCGCACTTGTGCGGCGGGCGTCGCGGCATCTCCCACGCGCCGGGCGAGGTCTTCCGCCAGCGCGGTGAAGACATCCGCATAGCGCGCCTCCTTCAGCACCACGCCGAGATGCGCGGTGTCGTCCACGAGCAGGGTAAAGACTTCCAACCCGCGGCACGCCGGCCATTCGCGCCGCGGCGGAATTGCCGCGCGCGTGGCGCGAAGCAGGAGCGCGCGCCGCCCCGTCGTTCGCTCGACCGCGAGGAAAAGCGGATGGCCTGCATCGGGCCGTGCGAGCCGCAGCAACCAGCCACCCGCCGTGCGCACGCCGCGTCTCGGCTTCGCACCCGCGCCCGATTCGAGCGCCGGCCACAGCTCGTCAATCCTCATACTCCTCGTCGCGCAGCTCGGAACGCCTGATCTTGTTCACCTTGATCCGGGACGCAGCTTCGGGCCGGTGTCGTCGCTGCGATGTTCTAAACTAGAACACGGTTCAGGTTCCTCGTTTGCTACCGTTCGCGGCTCAATGGCCGCACCAAATCCGCTCAACATCATCGCCGATCGTGTGCGTGATGCTCGCGCGAAGAGGAAACCGCCGCTCACGCAGGACGAACTTTCTGGTCAGCTCGCAGCGCTTGGCGTGACCATTGATCGAGCAGGAATCTCGAAAATCGAATCGGGCACTCGCAGTGTTCTCGACTACGAACTGAAAGCTCTCGCGAAAGCCCTCGGCGTTTCGGTGGGATGGCTGCTCGGTATTGAGAAGTAACGGCGATGCCCGCGTTTTTCCGAGCGACTCTCGCGGAGTTTTTTGAAACGCCGATTGAGTCGGGGATGTTAAAGTTGACGGGCGGCGCAGCCGCAGAAGGCTTCGAGTTGAAGCCGGAACAGCATGAAGCATGGCTCGAACAATGGCCCTGTTTGCAGACGGTCCTGCGCGCCGCTGCTGAAACGCCAGGGGTGGCAGAGTGGAGCATCCTGCTGGAATACGAAATCGCAGGACGCCGGAAGCGCCTCGACTGTGTGCTCCTGACTGATGTGGGGATCGTCGCTATTGAATTCAAAGTCGGTTCCGATGCTTTCGAGAGCGCGGATCGCTGGCAGCTTCGCGAATACTCCTGGAACCTCCGGGATTTCCATCGCGAAAGCCGCGGTGTGCAGATTGCGCCGATTCTCGTCGCGACGAAGGCGTCGCGGCTTCTCGCCAATTCGCCGCTTCAGTTTTCCGACCGATGCGGCGTGATACTCGACATGATTTGCTGCGGTGCTGTGACGCTCGGGGCGGCACTCGACTCAGCCTATCGCGCGCTGCGCGAGCGCGGCCACTGGAGTTTCAACGCAGCGGCTTGGGACACGTCGGTATCTGCTCCCATTCCGTCCGTCGTTGATTGTGCCCGTCGTCTTTTCGAGGGACACGACGTGCGGGAAATCAGCCATGCGCACGCCGACAATACCGACACGGCTCTCGACTGTTTGCGCGAGGCGGTCGAAGCCGCACGCAACCGACGGCTCCACCTGATCTGTTTCATCACCGGAGTTCCTGGCGCTGGGAAAACTCTGGTCGGTCTGAACGCTGCGTATCGGCGAGAGATGATCGAAAGTGCGGGCGGTCCAGTCTGTTTTGCGAGCGGAAATCAGCCGTTGCTCGATGTGCTGCATGCGGCCCTCGTGATGAACCGCACACGAGACGCAAGAATGCGGCGCGAAGTTGCACACGACGCGAGCACGCCGGTAAAAAACGTCCATGAGTTTGCGCTGACGACGCTGACGACGAATGCCGGCGCTCCGCCTTACAACGTCGTCGTCTTCGACGAAGCGCAGCGCGTGTGGAGCGCCAAGAAGCTCCGCGACGGGCTCGCGAAGCGGTAGCGGCGGCACAAGCTGACGAAGGAGCAGGTCGAAGACGTTCTGCGTCACGGCGGTTCCGAGCCGGAGTTGTTGCTGACCGTGATGGAGAAATGCGAATGGTGTGTGGTTATCTCTCTGGTCGGCGGCGGGCAGGAGATTCACGACGGCGAAGCAGGACTCGCCGAATGGGGCCGCGCCCTCGCAAGTCGCGAAGGGCGATGGGAGGTGTGGATGCCGCCGGAGGCGATTAGTGGCGGTGTTGCCGTCGCGAGGCAGCGACTTTTTGCTGACGGGCAAGTGCCTGCGTTTGCGAGCGTGAAACCCGCGCTGCATCTCGCCGTCGCGAAACGGAGCTTCCGCGCGGAGAAGTATTCGGAGTGGGTCAA
>JAYVRQ010000286.1:0-1824 GCA_043776145.1 Chthoniobacteraceae bacterium | reverse complement strand
TGCGGCAGGCTGTTGGGATCCACGCCGCGGGACAGCGCCTGAATCTGCCCGATGGTGAGCGCAGTGTTGTAGATGGCCACATCGTCCAGCCGCCCGATCAGATCGTTGGTGCCATTCGTGGGCGTGTTCCAATTGCCGATCAGCACGTTGGAAAGTTTGAGCGTGTTCGTCGCCTGCGCGCGGGTGATCTCCGGCACGCCATTGATGTAGATGCGCTGGCTCGCGCCGTCATACACGAACGCGACATGATACCACTTGATTTGGTCGGCAGTCGCCCCCGCCCCGGTCGCATCGTTTCCATCGAAGCCGAGATGCGCGCGGTTGTTCAGGAACCCGGCGTGCAGCGTGCCCGCTCCCGTGCCCGTATTTCCAAAAATGATGTTGTAGCCCGAGGCCGCGCTCAAATTGGTCACATACACCCACGCCGAGAGCGTGAACGGGCTGCCTCCGCCCCCGCCGCGCAGCCCGAGCGCCGTGTTCGAGTCCGTCGGCAATGCCGCCGCAATCAGTTCCAGGCTCGCGATTCCCGGCATCGCGATTGCCCCGTTGGCGACATTGTTGCGATCGGCGACGTAAGTCGGGACGAAACCGGAGGAAGGGTTCACCGAGGTCACGATTCCCGCCGCCGCCGAATCGGCCAGATCGCCATCGAATTTCAGATAAACACGCGGCGTTTGCGCCGAAAGCGGCACGCAGCCGAGCAGGAGGACGACGAGCGTGAAAACGAGGCGGATAGGTAGGCGCATAGGGGTGGCAAAGGGGGTTAGGGAATACCCTAATGATACGGCCAGATTTCCGGCTGGCAGGTGGAAAATTCTTTTTTCTAATGCCAGCCCAGCCGTCCCGCAGAAAACCGCCGCCGCCTACTGCCGCGCCAAATCCTTAGATCTGCGGAACGCCGCCGCCGCCTTCTTCTCGGAGCCCGTCTTTTCGTAAAGTAGCGCGAGATTCTGCCACGCTTCCTGATGCGTCGGGTCGATATGCACCGTCTCCTCGAAGGCCTGGATCGCCTCCACATCCTTCCCATCGGACATCGCAAATTTCCCGCGCGTGAACGCCTCCGCCTCCGCCTCCACGCGATCCTCCATCACCGGCAACTCCGGCTCGATCGCCGGCACATGTACATTTCCGCCACCTGACCGCGCCAGCGCGACCGACTCCGGCGCGGCTGGCAGACGGATCAATTGCGCCTTTTTCGCGAGCGCGATCTCAACCGAAGTTCCCGGCGGCGTATGCACGCAGCCGCCCGCAAACCCTGTGGCGGCCATGATTGGAAGTAATCTGCGGGAAAGTTTCATTTTTCAGAAAGGAACACCGACTCAAATAGCACGATCTCTGCCCAATGCTCAACCCGCATCTTTTCCAATCCGGCAGCGCGGGAAATACGACTAATAAACCGCCGCCTCGCACGTCTCCTGTGGCTGTGAACAACGATATTTATCTCCTCCGAGATGGGGTGGAAATGGGACCGTACAGCGAAGAAATCACGCAGGCATTTCTAAAGCAGGGTGGCATCCGGCGCGACGATCTCGCGTGGACGCCCGGCCTGGCGGAGTGGACTCCGCTGGCGCAGGTGCTCCTTTTTTCCGACCCGCCACCCGCCGCCGCCGCGCCTGCGGAGCACAGCCACGCGGGGGATGGCGCGACGGGGAAACAGAAGGCGTTTATGACCTACATGGGCATCCCGTTTTCCTCCAGCACCACGAAGGAGCAGGCGGCGCTGCTCGTGAACGAGGCGATGGAAAATCCGAAGCTGAATGTGCGCGTGCTCCAGTGGAACGACGACCGCCTGACGCTGCACCCGGATTTGTTCGCCGCCGAGGC
>JAYVRQ010000285.1:0-1828 GCA_043776145.1 Chthoniobacteraceae bacterium | reverse complement strand
GCAGGTGCGGCCAGTGACAGGCGGGGCAAGGGTGTTTCATGGGGAAATCAAAAGGGCGCGGCCCGGCTGACGGGCGAAATAATCGCGACTGTTCGGCTTGAAAAAAGTCTTCGTCGTCCCGTCGCGATTGTAAGCCGCGAACGCGCCGCTCTTCGGATCGAACACGCGCCGCGTGCCGTCTTCATCGACTTTCACGAGCAGCCCACCCTGCTTTGATCGCTGCCCGAATTCCCACGCCATCCGCGCATATTCGTCCGCATCTTTTGCCCGAAAATCCGCGCCGTGCCGGGCGAAGTGATCGGGGAGCGAGCCGACGTTTCCCCACGTCTCGCTCGTCGGTGGCGCGTTCGGTTTCGGGGCGAAGATTTTGGCGAGAACGGACTTTGGCTTCGGCGTCGCGCTTGCGGCTGGCGAGGATGAAGGCGTGGATGTCACCGACATCGGCGAGCCTGATGTGGTGAATGCGCCCGTTGCCAGGTTCTTCCGCGCCGTGCCGACGGCGAAGAAATACTTCACGCCCGGCTTCAATCCCGAGATCTCGAATTGATGCGCTTTGTTGGGTCTGCCATCCGCATAGCCGCCGCCGTAGAGTTGATCCGGCGCGAGCCCAAAGCTGATGCGCGTGCCCGTCTCTACATCCGTATTCCAGGAAATGACCGCGAAACTTTCAGAGACTGCGCTGACTCGCGGTGTCCCGACGACTTCGGCGGCGGGCGCAGGGATCGCGATGACGAGCGAGACGAGCAGGAGCAACCAGCGAGGGAGGATCATCGGGCGGATGTTAGAGAGGAGAATGGAGTTGGGGAATCGTTATTCACGGCAAAGGGCGCACTGTCCCAGCTTCGTCCCGTTTCCCGCGTCGGGATGGCCCTGTAACCGCCTTGATACAAAATTAGAGAAAAAAATTATTGAACAAATCACGCGGAGGTAGAGTCTTAGTAATTATCGAAATTACCGTTTCGATTCCCAGAAGGAGTTGGCACCGAGTTTGCTAAAATAAGCCGACCTATGCCAGCAGCTTCCCAAAACCCTATGAAAAAGAACCTCAAAAAAGCAGCCCGGAACAACTACAGCCTCGGTGATCTCATCCTCGCCGTGAGCAGCTCGAGCAAAAACAACCGCGAAACGCTCGCGGCCGTCGCCGACCTCCTCGAAAGCGGACAGGTGCGGCTCAACAGCCACGGTCGCAAAGTCCGCGCCCGCGTCAGCTAAGCTGCGCGCCGCTCGCGTGCCCGCTTCTGTCACGGGCGCGCGGCTGCGGAAAATTTCGGTTGTGAGCGCGTGGGAGGCGCTTAACGTCCGCGCCCGTGATTGACAGATATACCCTTCCCGAAATGCGCGCGCTCTGGTCGGAGCAGCGCAAATATGAAATTTGGCTGGAGATCGAGACACTGGCTTGCGAGGCGATGGCGGAAATCGGGGCGATTCCAAAGGAGGATGCGGAGACGATCCGGGCGAAGGGGCGGTTTGATCTGGGCGAGATCGAGGAGATCGAGAGACGGACGAATCACGATGTCATCGCCTTTTTGGAAAACGCCGCGGGATACGTCGGCCCGGCGGCGCGCTGGATGCACCAGGGGATGACCTCTTCGGATGTGCTCGATACGACGCTCGCGGTGCAGATGGCGCAGGCTTCGGATTTGTTGCTCTGCGATTTGCGGGAACTGCGCGAAGTGATCGCGCGGCGTGCGAGGGAATTCAAGCGCACGCCGATGATCGGGCGCAGCCACGGCATTCATGCGGAGCCGGTGACGTTCGGGCTGAAGCTGGCTCTGATGTTCGATGAATTTGGACGCGCGCTGGAACGGCTGGAGGGAATCCAGAAGCG
>JAYVRQ010000284.1:0-5863 GCA_043776145.1 Chthoniobacteraceae bacterium | reverse complement strand
TCGGCTCCGCGGTCGTGATGAATCGCAAGCAGACGCTCTCGATCATGATTAACGAGGAGGATCATCTGCGGATGCAGGCGATCCGCAGCGGGCTCCAGCTCAAGAGCGTTTTCAAAATGATCGACAAGGTGGACTCGGAACTCGATGCGCAGCTCGAATTCGCGTTCGACCCGAAGCTCGGCTACCTCACCGCGTGCCCTACGAATGTCGGCACAGGAATGCGCGCGTCCGCGATGGTGCATCTCCCCGCGCTCGTCGTCTCCGAGCAGATCAATCAAGTCATCCAGGCCGTGAACAAGATCGGCCTCGCCGTGCGCGGCCTGTATGGCGAAGGCACGGAGGCGCTCGGCAATCTCTTCCAAGTCTCGAACCAAACCACGCTCGGCGAAAAGGAAGGCGAGATCATCGACCGGCTGCAAAAAGTAATCGAGACGATCATCTCCCACGAACAAAACGCCCGCGCCGCGCTGCTGCAAAAGCAGGCGACCAAGCTGCTCGATCACGTCGGACGCGCCTACGGCATCCTGCGCCACGCGCATTCGATGGCGTCGAAGGAAGCCCTCAATCTGCTTTCCTTTATGAAGCTGGGAATCGACCTGAGTTTTTTCCCGGAAGACTGCCGCATCCCGCTCGATGAGTTATTCATGGAAACGCAGCCCGCGCATTTGCAAAAAGGCTCGCAGCAAAAGCTCGCCGCCGATGAGCGCGACTCGCTGCGCGCGGAAATTATCCGCGCGAAACTCGCCGCGTTCCCCGTTCCGAATCCGGGAAGCGGATCGAAGTAGCGCGGCTCTTATGTCCAGCCACTTCGGTCACTCGTTCCGCATTTCCACCTGGGGTGAATCGCATGGCGGCGGCGTGGGCGTGGTGATCGACGGCTGCCCGCCGCTGATCGAGCTTTGCGAGGCGGACATCCAGCGCGATCTCGACCGGCGCCGTCCCGGCCAGAGCGAGATCGTGACGCCGCGCGATGAAGCGGATGCCTGCCGGATTTTGAGCGGCGTCTTCGAGGGAAAGACGCTCGGCACGCCGATCTGCGTGGCGGTGATGAACAAGGACGCGCGGCCCGATGCGTATCGGGAAATGGAGACGGCGTTCCGACCCAGCCACGCGGATTTTACGTACCAGGCGAAGTACGGGATTCGCAACTGGCAGGGCGGCGGACGCGCCTCGGCGCGCGAGACGATCGGGCGCGTCGCGGCGGCGGCGGTCGCGAAGAAAGTGCTCGCGCAACTCGCGCCCGCTTTTGAAGTCGTGGCTTATGTGAAAACGATTCACGAACTCGTCGCCGAGGTGGATCCCGAGACGGTGAGGTTCGAGGAAGTCGAGGCAAACATCGTCCGCTGTCCCGACTCGGCGATGGCGGCGCGGATGATCGAGTTCATCAAACAAGTCCGCAGCGAGGGCGACTCGGTGGGTGGCATGATCGAGTGCGTGCTGCGCAATGTGCCCGCGGGTCTCGGCGAGCCCGTCTTCGACAAACTCGAAGCCGAACTCGCCCGCGCGATGATGAGTCTGCCCGCGACGAAGGGCTTTGAAATCGGCTCCGGCTTCGCGGGCGCGAAACTGCGCGGCTCCGAGCACAACGATGCGTTCGTGATGGAAGCGGGCCGCGTCCGCACCGAGACGAATCGCTCCGGCGGAATCCAAGGCGGCATCAGCAACGGCGAGCCAATCTTTTTCCGCGTCGCCTTCAAACCGACCGCGACCATTTTCAAACCGCAAAAAACGGTGACGACCTCCGGCGGGGAAACCGAACTCCAGGCGCGCGGACGCCACGATCCCTGCGTGCTCCCGCGCGCCGTGCCGATGGTGGAGGCGATGGCCGCGCTCGTCGTGTGCGATCACGCGCTGCGGCAGCGCGGGCAGACGGGGCGGATTTGAATTTTACTTTTCCGCGGCCAGCCACGCCTCCCATCCGCCCTGCAAAACAAACACGGGCGCGACCCCGAATTCGCGCAGACGCTTCGCCACATCCCCGCTCGCCTCGCACTCGCGCGAATCGCAATACACGATCGCAGGCTGGCGCGATGGCCACGCTTGCAGCACGGCGGGCAGCAGTTCATCCCACGCATCCTCGTTCAGCGGCAGCGCGCCGGGGATGTGCCGATTTTGAAAATGCGCGGCGGATCGCGCGTCGATCCAGAAATAGTTCGCGGCGTTTTCCATCCCGGCGGCGACGGTGATTTCGCCTTCGCGCTTTCGCTTGGTGAAGTCGGGGCGCTTCGGATGCAGCAGCGCGGTGGCGACTGCGGGCGGGAGGGCGAGGAGGGCGAGGACCGCCGCTTGTCTCAATGCCGCCCGCATTCCCATCACGGCGCGGCGGGCTTGATCTGCGCGTAGGCGCGGAGCGTTTGCGTGGTGCCTGCGAGTTCCGCGTCGATCGTGAGCGTGGCGAAGCCCGCGGCGTCCGTGCTCCCGGGTGTGACGCTGATCGCGTAGCTTTCGCCTTCCTTGATCGTCTCGACGGTCGCGCGCATCCGCGGATCGCTGGATGTGACTTTCACCGAGCGGATCGGCTGGCCCGGCAGCGCGGCGAGCGCGATCGTCTTCGGTTTTGCGGACTCGCCTTTTTCCCACAGGACGAGCGCAGGTTTGAGTTTCATCGGCTCCGCGAGCGCGACGGCAAGCGTGAGCGTGACCGGCACCAGCTCGTTTTGGATTTTCACCGAGATCGTTTTCGCCTGCGGCCCGCGCCGCTGGCCGATGTCGAAGCGCGCGCGGAGTTCACCCTTCTCGCCGGGCGCATACACTTTTTTTTCGAGCGTGGCGATGGTGCAGCCGCAGGAGGATTTCACGGCCTCGATCGTCACCGTCGTCGCGCCGTCGTTTTGAAAGGCGAAAACGGTTTCGACGCTTTTGTCCTTTGGCGTCGCGGCGAGGTCGGCGCGGAGCCGTTCCCATTTCAGAGCGGCGTGCGTGTTCGTTTGAAAAAAAAGAAGCGGGAGGATGACGGGCCAGGCATTCATCGGCGTCGCGGAAAGTAGGACGCGGGCGAATGAAGGCAAGCGGCGAGCGGCGCGGAATCTGGCCGGTGCGCCAATCTTTTCCCTAGCCGTCGGGTCTGCGGAACGGTATCCGTTTCATCCGTGCGGACGAAGAGGTGTTTTCCCCCGGCTTGGTTCTTCCACGCGCAGCAGCACGCAGTCGTTCACCACCGCCAACAAGAAAGAACTCACACCATGCGCCCACTACTTATGAAACGGATTTCACTGATGATCCTGCTGGCTTTGGGATTCGCCGGGTCGGCGTCCGCCATCCCCATCGACGCCTCGCAAGCCGCCACGCTCACTGTCCCCGCCGTGCCCGGCGATGGCGTCTCGATCAAACTTTACAACGGCATCGGCGGTGGCGGGCCGCCGCTGCCGTCCGTCCTCGTGGGGCGCACTCCAGACGGGACAACGCTCAGTCCCTACATCGACTTCCCGAGTCCAGGCGCGATTATCAATGTCGGGCAGAGCTTCAATTCGTTCTTCGCGAACACGGCGAATCCGCCGGATCAGGTCGATGGGCTCTCGGCGCTGAATTTCATCCTCGCGCATCGCTTTTTCATCAAGATCACGCCGGACCTCGATCTGAACACGGCGACGCCGGAGATCGACATCCAGCTCGGCGTGGGCAGCGACGACGGCTTTTATCTCACGGTCGGCACGACTTTCATCGGCAGCGCGGGCGACCGCGGATTTTCGACCTCGGCCTACAATCTGAGTTTCGCGCAGCCAGGGCTTTACGAAGTCTCGCTCCTTTTCGCGGCGAACTCGGTCGGCCAGAGCGGGCTGGAATTTTACTGGGCTCGCGCGGGCTCGGGCGGGCTGGTGCTCGTGCCGCAGGCGGCGATGTACACTTCCGCGGTCGTGGGTCAGCAGTTGATTACCTTCGAGGAAAATCTGCTGACGACGGTGCCGGTCGATCAGTACCGGAGTCGCGGAGTTCTTTTTAATGTCACGAGCGGGAACCTCCAGATCACGAATGCGTTTCCGAATGACTTCGTGCCAGTGACCGCGCCGAGCGTGCTCGCGAGCCCGACGGCCTCGCCCGCGGCGGCGCAGACGGTCGAGCTGAATTTCGTCGCGCCGGGAACGAACCTGCCGGGCATCACCGATCTCGTGCAGATGTTCCTCATCGACTCGGACGTCGCGCCGGGCGCGCACGTCGTCGCGATCAATCAGCACGGGCAGACGGTGTACGATCAGCGCATCGTGACGGGCGGCGGCGCGCAGCAGCAGATCACGATTTCCGCGCCGCAGATCATCCGCGTCATCGTGGAACTCGGAGGCGCGGGCTTGGACACGGCGGCGATCGACAACGTGGGATTCAACACGCCGGTCGTGGCGGATCTCACGCCGCCGGTCGTGGCGGCGACGCGCATTTTTTCGGATCGCGTGGAGGTGGATTTTCTCGATGCGGGCGGGCTGAATCAGCCGTCGATGATCGCGCCCGCGAACTACGCGCTGGTCGTGAGCGGCGGCGACGGGGTGTTTGGAAATGCGAACGATCGCACGATCGCGATCACGAGCATCGCGGCGATCGACGCGGACAGCGTGCGGCTGAACACGGGCGAGGTGCTGCGGGATGAAGTGTATCGCCTGACCATTCTGGAAACGCCGGGCGTGACGGACAACGCGGGGAACAAACTCGATGGCGATGCGAATGGCTCGGAAGGCGGCGTTTTCACGCGCGTGCTCACGCTCGATGCGCTGCCTGCGAGCGTGCTGCTGGACATGCGCGCAGCGAGCGACACCGGTCCGTCGAACACGGACAACATCACGTCGAATCGCCAGCCCGTTTTCGATCTGACGGTGAGCGAATACGGCGTCGTCGGGCTCGATTACAACGGCGGCGGCGTGGACCTCACGCAGGCATTCGCACCGGGGACTTTTCCGTTCACGGTGCCGAATCCGCTGGCCGACGGGACTTACACGGGCACCGTCACTTTCACCGCGCTCACGCCTTCCGGCAGTCCGGCCACGAGCACGCTCACCTTCACAATCGACACGACCGCGCCGGCCATCAACGCGGTGACTTACAACGGCACCGCGCTTTCCGAAGGTTCGGTGATTCGCGCGGCGGGGACGGTGCATGTGAATGCCACCGATGCGACCGGCGTGACGCGCGTCGATGTGCTCGTGCGGCCCGCGGGCGGCGCGGATGTGCTGCTCGTTTCCGACACCACGCCCGCCGACGATTTCACGGCGCTGTGGAACGCGGGCGCGTTTGCGGACGGCGGGTACGTGTTCACGATTCGCGCGTTCGACATGTTCGGCGCGATGACGGAAACGACGCGCGCGGTGACGCTGAATTTTAACACCGGGCCGGTCATCACGGGGACGACGTATCGCGGCGCGATGATCGCGGAAGGCGCGACGGTGAATGGTTCCGGGCGCTTCGGCGTGACGGCGACGGACGCGGACGGGCTCGATCACGTCGAGTTTTTCTACAAGACGGCGGCGGGCACTTTTCGCAATGCGCTCGGCACGGACAGCAACGGCGCGGACGGCTTCGACGCGCTGTGGAATGTGGAGAATCTGAGCGACGGCGGCTTCGATCTCATCGCGCGCGTGTTCGACCGGCTCGGCGCATTTACGGAAATCCTCCGCCGCGTGAATCTCGCGCTCGTCGCGCCTGCCGCGCCGGTCATCCTCACGCCCGCCGACGGCATCACGGTGCAGCCCGCGACCCTGCAAGTAACCGGCACGGCGGTCGCCACGCCCGAACTGCGCCTTTACCGAAATGGCGTGCGCGTCTTCACCGGCGCGGCGGCGGCGAACGGAACTTTCTCGGCGTCGGTGCCGCTCGTGACCGGGCAAAATTTGATTTACGCCGAGTCCGCGAATCGCGCGGGCGCGAGCGCGCCGTCGAACCC
>JAYVRQ010000283.1:0-5868 GCA_043776145.1 Chthoniobacteraceae bacterium | reverse complement strand
CGCGTGGCGGCGACGGCGTTGCTGACGCTGCCGGTTTCGATCGTCGTTTCTTTCAAGCGGCCGAGCAGGTCGTCGATCGGGTGCCACATTTCGATGAGCGAAACGTAGGGCTGCACGCCGATCTTCAATTTTTCCGGCGCGATTTTCGCGATGCGCGCGGGGTCGAGGCGGGGACGCTCGGGGCCGTCGAAGGCGACGATGCGCGCCCACTCGACGCGCACCATTTCGCCCGCGAGCTTTTCGTGCGGCGCGACCAGTGCGGGATGCGCGGCGATGAAGCCTTCCAGCTTCCCGCCAAGATCGCGCAGCGACCACGACATCGACGGGCAGTTTTCCAAATACGCGGTCGCGAGGCGGTCGAATTTTCGCGGCCCGATCACGGCGCGGAGTCCGTGAAAGTCTTCGCCGAAATTGCCGAGCAGGCGCCACCAGTATTGCTGGTTGTAGATTTGCAGGCGCGCGAAGGAATCGAGGCGGTCGTTCGGCTTGATGATGCGCGCGGCGGTGTCCGCATTCGCGCGCTGCATTCCCTCGCTCGGTGTGAGCGGGCGCATGATCGCGTGTGCCATGTCGCGCTGGAGGTCCGCGAGCTTTGGCTTACGCGGCGAGGGTTTGGGCATCGGGGAGAAAACGGTTGGCTTTCAGCGCCTCGCGATGCACTTCGTCGAAGCTGGGAATGCGGTCGTCCCATTCGAGCAGCGTGGCCGTGCGCCCGACTCGCCGTAGCGCGTGCGCGTACATTTTCCAGACGGGATCGAGCACGGGATGATCGTGGGTATCGAGGATGTATTTCTCAAATTTCGTGTGGCCCGCGATGTGGATTTGTGCGACGCGCTCCGGCGGCACGGCGTCGAGATACGTGTAAGGATCGAAGCTGTGATTTTTCGAGGAAACGTAAATGTTGTTCACGTCCAGCAGGATTCCGCAGTCCGCGCGCTCGACGACTTCGTTGAGAAATTCCCACTCGCTCATTTCCGAGGCGTTGAACTCGACGTAGCTGCTTACGTTTTCCACCGCAACCGGCAGCCCCACGAAATCCTGCACCTCGCGAATGTTCCGCGCGGTCCATTCCACAGCTTCCCAAGTGTAAGGCATCGGCAGCAAATCGTGCGAGTAGCGCCCATCGACACTGCCCCAGCAAAGATGATCGGAAAGCCACGGCGTCCCCGTGCGTTTCGTGAGCGCCTTCAGCCGCTTGAGGTGATCGCGCTGCGGCCGCGCGGCGTTTCCAAAATACATCGACACCCCGTGCTGCACGACGCGGTAGTGCTCCAAAATCTGATCCAGCACATGCAGCGGCCGGCCCGCGTCGCACATGTAATTTTCCGAAATGATCTCAAACCAATCCACGCCCGGCTTCCTCGAAAGGATGTGCGCGTAATGCGGCACGCGCAGGCCGATGCCGACGCCGTAGGCGGTGTGGTTGTTGAAGCGGTTGGCAGGCATTGGGGAAAATTGAGTGATGAGTGTTGAGGGTCACACCTCGACTTACTGAGAACACACGGACCACGAAAACCGGCTCTCAACTCTCAACATCCGAAGGGCTCCGGCCTTTGCAGACCGGAGCCCCGGAATTGAGTGACGAGTCTTACTTCTTCTCGTCCTTGTGAACTGGCTTGCCGTCTTTCACAGCGCAGCCGCCCTTGCCTTTGCAGGTGTTCTTGCCGCCGCATCCTCCGTCGCCGGATTTGCAGCCGCCTTTTCCTTTGCAGGAATTTTTACCCGCGCAGTCGTGGGTTTCGCCTTTTTCCTTCTCGGCGAGGACGCCTGCGGAGATGCCGGCTTTGCTGGTCTTCGCGACAGTCGCGGCGGTGACTTTGGCGACGAGGCCGCCGGAGACGATTCCGGCAAGGGCTGCGCCGGCGAGGAGTGTTTTGGTCGTGGAGTAACGTTTCATTGTGGTTTGTCTTTTTTGTTTACTGGCTTTCTGCGGTATCTGTCGGCTCCGCATTTCGCACACGCGGTGCGGAGTCGGCAAAAGGGTTTGGTGAAGGTGTTCGTTTCAGACGGGGAGCCTGGCCGTTTATTCCGAAAAACTTCCGGGACGTTTCAACTCTTGATGTCGGCGAGATGACGGAGAATGACCGATTGGGTAAGGATTTCGGGAAGGACGACCGGCTCCTGCGAGCCAGGAAGATAGAAGACATAAACCGGCACGCCGATGCGTTGAAAGCTCTTAATCTTTGCGGTGATCGCCGGAGGAAAATCCGTCCAATCCGCCACGAGCGTCGTGACATGCTTTTCTTTGAAGGCGGCCGCGACCGCTTTCGTGTTGATGACCAAAGCCTCGTTGGTCTTGCAGTTCGGGCACCAGTCGGCAGTGAAGTCAATGAACACCGGGCCGGTCTTTCGGGCTTCGGCGAGGCGCTCTTCCGAGAAGGGTTCCCACACGATGCCGACGCTGTTCGGCTTGATCTCCTTCCCCGCGATCACGGCTTTTTTCATCGCATCGGGAAGGAACAATTTCCCGCCCGCCGTCGCGACCAGCACGGCCAGCAGCACGGCCCACCAGCGACGCTGGCCCGCGCCGAAAATCCATCCGGCGAGCGCGAGCAGAGTCAGGAACCACGCGGTCGCGGTCATCGCCGATGCACCGCGCGTGCTGCCCACCACACCCAGCAGCCAGACCACCACGGCGAGCAGCACGAATCCCATGAGTTGTTTGAATCGCTCCATCCACGCGCCCGGTTTTGGCAAAAAGCGCATCCACGCCGGCTGCCAGGTGAGCAGCACGTACGGCAGGCTCATTCCCAGCGCCATCGTCGCGAAAATGGCGAAGATGGCCGCGGGCGGCTGCGTGACCGCAAAGCCGAGGACCGGCCCGACAAACGGCGCGGTGCAGGAGGTGCCGAGCAGCGTGGTGAAGAGCCCGTGGACGAACGCGCCGCCGTAGCCATCCTTCCCCGCGAGTTTGCCAATCGTATTCTCCGCGGTGCCTCCGAGCGTGATGTCGAACACGCCAAACATGGAAAGCGCGAAGAGCACCACGAGAGAAATCAGACCGATCAGCAACCGCGCATCGGAGAATTGCATCCCCCAAAAAAACCCATGACCGGCGGAGCGCAGCCCCACCGCCAGCGCTGCGAGGGCGAGGAAAAAAACGAGCACGCCGGCGGCAAACGCGAGCCCGAGGTGAAAGACGCGGCGCGGATGCTCGCCCGCCTGCGAGATGAAACCGAAGATTTTCAGCGCGATCACCGGCAGCACGCACGGCATCAAATTCAAAATGAGTCCGCCGAGAAATGCCGCCCACAAGGTCGCGAACAAACCTGCTGTCGGCTTGGCGGTGGACGCGGGCGCTGCCACGGCCGCGTTCGGCGCGTCCGCCGCGATCAGCCAGCTTTCCTGCGGCGCGTCCGCTTTCGAGATCGCGATCACACCCTGCCACACGAGATTCGACGCGCCACCTTCGACGGGAAACGTGATCGTCCGCGCGCCGTCCGCCGCGATTTCACTCAGCTTCGGATGTCCCGGCTTCACGCCGCGACCCGGCGGCAGCGGGAAGAACTCGGCTTTGAATTCCTTCGCGAGTCCCGCGAGGTCGATCGAGAATTCCTCCGCCTTTTCACGATGCCACTTCACCTGAAACGGCGTGCCGCCCAGCTTCGGAATCTGCGCGCGCCACTTCGCAAAAAGGTCCGCGTGGTCCGGCGTCGCCGCGCCGACGGGCAGCGAGAGAGAAACGGTGGAGCCGGTCGGGATGCAAACGTCCGCGTTGCACATCTGCCATTCCACTTTCGCCTTGATCTCCACGGAGCCGGATAGCTTTTCCAACGGTGGCGTGATCTCTGCGATGAGTAGCGTTTCGTCTTCATACACGTAGTTCAGGCCGCCCTCGGGAGCCGGGTGCGCCTTCGGCACCGGCCATTGCAGCGGTCCCGCTTTGAAGCCCGGCGGCAATTCCCACGCGACCTTCGTCGGCAGACCGATTTCCCCGACGAACTGCCAGTAAATATCCCACTCCTTTTGAATCTCGAACCGCACCCCGACCGTGAACGGCTTCCCCGCCTCGACCGCCTTCGTATCGGCGACAAGGCTCGTCTTCACCGCACCCGCCTTTTCACCAAACGCCGCGAACTGCGCCGACATCGGGCCGCACAGCGCGAGCAGCCACAGCACGGCAAACGAAACGAATCGAAAACTCATGCGCTCAGCATACACAAAGACGCGGAGGGGCACAGATTTTCCACCGCCAGCCCGCGCGGACCAGCGGCGGAGATCGCGAGGATGCGTTTCATTTTGCCTCCGAAGACCAGCCCGGCGCGCGCGAAAGAAAAATTTGAACACGGCGCGATTCCTGTTGCCTCAACTTTGCAGACCGCCTATCTCGCTCAGCGCAAATCCGCCGACCGTGGCGGTCTCCATCCCTAAAACCTGCCCATGTTCTCACGCATTCCATTCCATCGAGTCAATTGGATCACCAGTTCGTTCCTCATCGGGACGCTCCTGCTCACGCTCACCGCCGTGCCGGCCTACCTCTGGCACTTCGGGCTCGACTGGTTCCAAGCCGTGCTCTTTTTCGTGATGTTCTGCGCGTGCGGCTTCTCGATCACGCTCGGCTATCACCGGCTCTTCTCGCATCTCGCGTTTCAGGCGCACTGGTCGGTGAAATTGTTCGTGCTCATTTTCGGTGCGGGTGCGTTTGAAAATTCGGCGCTCATGTGGTGCTGCGAACACCGCACGCATCACAAGCATGTCGATCACGACGACGATCCGTACGATGTCTCGAAGGGACTTTTTCACGCGCACGTGGGCTGGCTGATGTTCAAACTGCGGCCCGAACTCACTTACGAAAACGTCAGTGATTTGAAAAAGGACAGGCTCGTGATGTGGCAGCATCGCAATGTGCAGTTGATCGCCGTGCTCGTGGCGTTCGTTTTTCCGGCGGTGCTCGGATTTTTTTGGGGCGGCTGGCAGGCGGCGCTCGGCGGATTTCTCATCGCCGGTGTCGCGCGCGTCGTGGCGCTGCAACACGCGACGTTCTGCATCAATTCGCTCTGCCACTACATCGGCAAGCGCCCGTATTCCTCGCAGTGCAGCGCGCGCGATTCCTGGTTCACGGCCATCTTCACTTTTGGCGAGGGCTACCACAATTATCACCACGAGTTTCAGCACGACTACCGCAACGGCGTGAAGCCCTGGCAGTTCGATCCGACGAAATGGATCATCTGGACGCTCTCGAAACTCGGCCTCGCCGGGAGCCTCCGCCGCGTGCCGTCCGAGCGCATCCTGCTCGCGCAACTCGGCGAGGCGCAGCGCCGCATCGTGACGAAGCTCGAATGCTCGCATCTCACGGACGACGCGCGCGCCTACATCACCAGCGCCTACGAGCGCCTCCAGGCCACCGCGAGCGCGTGGGCACAGCACAAGGCGGAGCAGATCGAAGTGACCCGCGAAATGCTCGTCGAGTTGCGCGAGGAAATTCGCTTCGCGATGCGCAGCTTGAAGTTCCAGGGATTCTCGGGACCGCAAGCCGCTTAATTCGCCGCGCGGGCCGCGTCTCGCATGGCCTCCCGCCAGCCATCGCTGCTCGCCCGCGCGCTGGAGCCGCTCGCTTCCAGCCTGTGGATTCTGTTCCTGCTTTGGACGGCGGTCGTCGCCGTCGTGTGGATCAGCGGATTCGGTGAAGAGGCATTGCGCGAACGCATCGCGAATCCCGGCCTGCGGAGTGCGCTCGAGTTTTTCCTCGCCTCGCTGGATGCCGCATGGGTCACGCTCGGCGCAGCCAACATTTACCTCGCCCTCGCGGCGGAGGAAGGTCTCGCGACCGCGCGCCGCTGGGCGCTCATCGTGATCGTCGGCGTTAGCGCCGCTGCGGCGTTGAGTGAAAAATTCGCGTTCCCACTCGGGCCGATTCATTACACATCG
>JAYVRQ010000282.1:0-5876 GCA_043776145.1 Chthoniobacteraceae bacterium | reverse complement strand
GGTTGTTTGGCGGCGGGAGGATTTCCCTGGTCGCCGCATACGAATGGATTAACCGGGATGTGGAAGAGAGATATGAAATTGCCAAGGCGCTCCTCCTTGAAGCGAACCAACTCAAGGCAGCGAATCAGTCGGCCGTGGTCAAAACCGTGAAGACTTTGGTGGGTAAGAACCAAGACTACCTTCTGTTCAGTGAAATTGCCGAGAAGATCAAAGATGTTACAGGACTGCTGGAGACGATTCATAATAAAAGTCTTTCCGCTGACAAACTGGCCGAGTTGAAAACTCTCGACGAGCTGCATCTCACAGAGGCAGCGGGCCGGATTCCGCATTATGTAACTCGCTGGGAACTCTATCAGAAAGCTCTCACCGCCTCGGGCAAGCCACCCGGTTATGCCGCCACCCTCGACGATATAGTTGGGAAGGAATGGAAGGATCTCACTGACATTTATGAAAGGGTCGATCAGATCCGGGCGGAAGTGGATAAATACGACGGTGTCTTGAAAGCCAAGACCCTTGAGATTTGCACTTTTTGTTTTGCCCGCGCGAAGCGCCAGCATAGCGATGAGTTCTGCAAGGCATGGGCTAAAAAGGTGGAAGACAGGATTGGCTCGGAACTTTACTTCCCGTTTGTCTGGAATCCGCGCAACAACAGGTCTTTGAAGAGTTCCGAAACGATTCGGCTTGGCCGCTTCCTCGATCAGATGAATCGCGATGTGAAATCGCCGATTACCGAACAGATTCAATCTCCCCTGCGCCAGCTAGTGCGCGATGCCGCAAAAAAATACTCGGTCCTTACGCCGATTCGCGAAGCCCTTCTGACGGCGGATGGGAATGTCCGGCTCTGTGTCATCAAATCGGTCAGTGAAGCGGATCAGGTTAGGCTTGCGGGGCAAAAACGGGGCGTGGAAGCGTACCAGGCAGTGCAGCTTCGGGCGGGTGACATCAATCACGGCGCCACGGTCAAGGGTGCCACGGCACAACCGGTTTCAACGAAGCCGACCAGCGGTTCCGAGTTGGGACGATTCCGTCTCGACGAAGCGTTTCACTTCCACTTTTTCAAACTGCCTGGTGATGCAAAAATCGAGGACGACCACCCGGCACCGACCGAGTGGACCGCCTTCCGTCTGCTGGACGAAAGCACCAGCAGTCGCATCGGTGAGAGCGGACGGTGGTACTTTGAATTACGAATGCCCAATGGCACTAACATTTGGTTTGAGTTGGAGTTTGAGAAACCAATTCCGCTCATTCCCGACTGGCCGACGCGGAAAAAACTTGGACTGGAATAGGTCGCGATGAACTCCTTCGCCAAAGACTTTCTGCGCGACGACTTCGGCACGGAGCGCCGGATTTTTCTCGGAGCCTTTGGCAAACATCCCGGCTGGGACGATCACATCGACGATCTCGGGCTCGAGACGGAGAGCCTCGTCGAGGCGAAGCGGCTGCTTTATCTCGAAGGCATCAGCGGCCAGATCGGCGCTTGGGAAAAGCTTGAGGGCGGCGCGCAGATCGCGTTCCGGCATGTCTTCGTCTGGCAGCGCGAAGACCAGGCGATCATCGGGCGCATCTGGGCTTCGAGCGATGGGAAAAGGCGCACGCATTATCCGATGGTCGCCTGCGCGCACTGCGTTGGCACCCCGCTGCCGCTCGTGCTCGAAACGCTGCTGCCGTGGTTCGAGGAAATGCAGGTGCGCGCGATGGCCACGAAATCCGCCGATGGCGTGCGCGAGATGGTCGTGCAGTTTCGCGACGCGCTCCGCGAATGGCTTGGCACGACGGATGAAAACACCGCGCCGCCGGAGTTCGATGCCGAAGCGTTCTTCAATGAGATCGACCTCGTCGGCGAGGAGGACCGCATGGTGAAGACGCTGTGGCAGCTTCACGAGAGCCAGTACGCTGCGGGAAAATACAAGCCGCGCGCGGGCTGGTCGCCGGAGCATGTGCGCGTGCTGGCTTCGTCGGCGTCACCGGCGCGCAGCGTTTATTTTTGGAAACAGGTGCTCGCCTCGCAGCTCGATCCGTCCGCGCCCGTGCTGCTCTCCGTGCCGCTCGATCAGTATTGGATGGACGTGATCGCCGGGGAGCCGACGCCGCGCGAACTCTTCAGCCTGCGCGCCTCGCCCCGCGCGCTCAGCCTCGCGGGCGATGGCGCGAGCGAGCCGCCGGAATCCTTCCGCGAAACCGCGCGCGAGATTTTGCAACACGCCGCCTCGGGCAGGCAGGACGCGCTCCCCGCGAGCGCGCCGACTTCGTGGATGTCGCGGTTGCTCGGGCGATAAAGAGGATTTGGAAAAAATCACTAATGAACACTTATGGGCACTAATGCAGAAAATCGGAGCTCACGCATCCCACCCGCCCGCTTCACTCACTTTGTGCGCCCTCTGAAAAGTTCCTGCCTGCAACCCCTTCATTAGTGTCCATGAGTGTCTATTAGTGGTTCCCTCCCATGCCTGGACCTTTTCATCTCGATGCGAAATTTGACGCTGCGGCTTTTCGCGAGGCGCTCAATCGCGCGGGCTACACTGCGGCGGGCATCAAGTCGCTGAAGCGCGATTTGAAATCGAACGAGGGCGTGGATGTCGCGCTGCTCGACCGCCGCACGACCGCGAAAAACGATCCGTTTCACACGTTCGCACGGCTCTTCTTCGTCGGGCGCGAAGTCACGGCGGCGGCACTGCGCGCTGCGGTCGCGCCGATGCCGGTCGAATCGCTCGTGGCTGTGGGACTCGTGCGCGAGGATGGCGGAAAATTTCATCCCGGCGCGCGGATCGAGCGGTATGGCGAATTGGCCGTCTGCTCGGATTTCGTGAGCTTCACGCGCGAGGTTCCGATCGAGGTGGATCATGTGCTCGGCGTCAGTCCGGGCGCGATCTCGCTGGCCGCGCTCACTCCGCAAAGCGCCGTGGAATCCGTGCTCGATGTCGGCACGGGCGGCGGCATCCAGGCGCTGCTCGCCGCGTCCCACGCCGAGCGCGTCGTTGCGACGGACATCTGCCCGCGCGCGCTGAATTTCGGCGCGATGAATGCGCGGCTCAACGACATCACCAACATCGAATTCCGCGCCGGGAGTTTTTTCGAGCCGGCGAATGGCGAGCGTTTCGACCGCATCATCTCGAATCCACCGTTCGTCATTTCGCCCGCGTCTCGCTTCGTCTATCGCGACGGCGGGCTTGGCGGCGATGCGGTTTCCGAGCATGTCGTCCGCACCGCCGCCGAGCACTTGGAGGAAAACGGGTTCGCCGTCGCGCTCGTGAACTGGCATCACGCGACGGCGGACGATTGGGAGCAGCGCCCGCTTTCGTGGACGCGCGGCAACGGCTGCGATGTCCGCTGGATGCGCTTCGACGACGAAGACCCGCTGAGCTACGCCGCGAGCTGGCTGCGGCAGGAGGAAAAGCGGGACGCGGCAACCGCCGAGCGCCTGCTCGATGAATGGGTGAGCCACTACGAAGAGCGCGGCATGGCGCGGATCGCCCTCGGCGCAGTCGTCATGCGCAAGCGCACTGGCGGACGCAATTGGGAGCGTTGCGAGGACATCCCGATGGATATTTCCCTGAACAATTGCGGCGAACAGATGGAGCGCATTTTCGACGGCGAGGATTTGCTGCAAAGTCTCGCCAATGAGCGCGACCTGCTCGACTGCCGTTTCAAGCTGCACCCGGCGCACCGCCTCGAACAACACATGGCCGTCCGCGACGGCGCATGGGCGCTCGAATCCAACAAACTGCATCTCACGAACGGCATGGATTTTTGCGCGCAGGTCGATATGCCGACGATGCAATTCCTCGGCGAACTCGACGGCAACCGCACCGTGCGCGAAGCCGCCACGCCCGTCGCGGAAGGCATGGGCCGCACGGTTGAGGACGTGGTCCCCGTCTGCCTCGGCATCACGAAACGAATGCTGCGCATCGGCCTGCTGATGCGGGCCTGAATGGGAGCTGGCGGGGAAGCAGACGACGAAGCTGCGTCCCTCGTCGTTACTGCGGCGTCGCGCCCTTGAGTTTTTCGAGCGCGGCGATGAAGGCCTCCGCGCCGCCTTCCATGTAGCCGAGTTTGCCGAGCTTTTTCCCCTCCGCGTCGAGCACGATCACCGATGGGTAGCCCGTGATTTCATACTGCTTCGCGAGTGCGTCATGCTTCTTTTGTTTGGAAGGGGGCAGCGGTTTGAGCTGCGGAAAATCGACTTCGATCAGGACGAGGTTTTGCTTCGCGTAATCCTTGAATTTCGCCTGCGAAAAAACTTCCTTGTCGAGCTTCATGCACCACGAGCACCAGTCCGATCCGGTGAAATCCACGAGCGAGATTTTCTTTTCCGTCTTGGCTTTCTGAATGCCCTTTTCGTAGTTGTCCTCCCAGCCGCTTTTGGCGAAGGCGGCGGTGGCAAAGGCGAGGGTGATGGTGATGAGGGATAATGGGAGCGCGAGTTTCATAAGTCGGGATTAGTGCCACGGCTGGCGCGGGAAGTCGCGCCGAAAAAATCACCGCGCGAAGAACTCCCCGATCGCCTCCGCCGCCTCCGGCACGGCGGCGCGGAAATCTTCGCCGACAAATTTCG
Source organism: Chthoniobacteraceae bacterium (assembly GCA_043776145.1). Taxonomy (GTDB): domain Bacteria; phylum Verrucomicrobiota; class Verrucomicrobiia; order Chthoniobacterales; family Chthoniobacteraceae; genus JANLQB01. Next base: position 1,324 of record JAYVRQ010000282.1, on the reverse strand, counting down.
CAATCGTCGCCGCGATTTGCGCCTGCACGACGGGCGCGACGTTCTCGCGTTCGCCGAGCGCGGGCGTGTCGGGGCCGAGCGCGGCGGCCCACCATTCGCCGGATTCAGGGATCGCCTTGCCGTGCGTCTTCCAGCTTTCCAGGCCCGCGCCGCGGCCGTGATCGGTCGTGAGCACGAGCGTCGTGGTGCCGCGATATTCGGGCATCGACTGCATCGTTTCCCACAGCTCGCGGATGAAGCGGTCCACGTTCGCGATCGACGCGAGGTAATGATCGTAGCGGCCCGCGTGCGCCCACTCGTCGTTCTCGCCGAAGTTGATGTAAAACACGCGCGGCTTTTTTTCCGCGAGGTATTCCTTCGCGGCGTGAAAGGTGAACACGTCGTACGATTCCTCGCGCCACGGCCAAGGATGCTGCGCGAGCATCGTCTCGACGAGCCGCTGCACCGGCCCGCCCACGCCGGGCGGCGACGTGTCGCCCTGCGTCCACATCGCCAGGCCGCTGCGCTCGCGGTTCAGGATCGCGGAGAGCACGTCCCAGGTATTGTAGGCCGCGACCTTTCCCGCGAAGCCGGGGCGTCCGTTCAGGAATTCGAGCACGTTCACGTTGGGATTCGGGATCGCATCGTTGCTCGTGATGCGCTCGTCGTCCGCGTGGCCGCAGAGGAATTCGCTGTAGCCGGGATACGAAAAGTTAAACGTGTTCGTGACGTGCCCATCGCTGCCCTTGTCGCGATTGCCGAAGATTTGCCCGCGCTTCGCCATCTCGCCCCACACGAACGGCATCAGCGCCGCGCGGCGTTCCTCTGGCGTCGCGCGCCAGTATTTTTTGCGCACGACATTCAGTGCGGCGGGCGCGATGCCGCCGTTCTCTTTCGTCATCAGCGCCTCCTCAGCTCCGCGAAAAACCTCCTGCCAGCGCAGCCCGTCGGTCGAGATGAAGAGGACGTTGCGGGTCTTGAGTTCGGCGGCGACGGCGGTGGAACAGGCGAGGGCAAGGAGCAGACGGAGGAACATCCGCCGATGAATACAGAACCGCGCGCGTTTTGAAATAGCGGCCTAAAGCTCCAGTTCCGGGTGCGCGCGTCCCTTCGCCTTCGGCGCTTTCTTGAAAGTTTCGTCCACGGCGACGTTGCCGCTGGGGCGTTCGATGGCGACGCCGGCCATCAGTTGCTCGACAGTGCGAAGCTGGATGCGGGGGTATTTTTGCCCGTTGAACGCGCTCACGTAGGAGCCGGTGTTCGCCGCCCATTCGCGCATGGGCTTGGTGGGTTCCTCGATGGAGATGAGCACGCCGATGGAGGCGGCGTTCTTCGTCACCACGCT
>JAYVRQ010000281.1:0-5915 GCA_043776145.1 Chthoniobacteraceae bacterium | reverse complement strand
GTGACTTTCAGCGGTACGCTGAATGGCGCGAGTGCCACGACCGTGACCACGGGTGGGTTGACGACATTTACGGGAGCCGTGGGTGGCGCGACTGCGCTAATCAGCTTGACGAGCAACGGCGGCGGGACGACGGCGGTGAACGGCGGGCTTGTGAACACGACGGGGCTGCAATTGTTCAGTGATGACGTGACAATAGGGGCGGCGGCGACGCAGTTCACAAGCACGGGCAACGCAGCGGTGACCTTCACCGGCACGCTGAATGGCGCGAGCGCCACGACCGTGACCACGGGCGGGTTGACGACCTTTACTGGAGCCGTGGGCGGCGCGACGGCGCTGGTCAGCTTGACGAGCAACGGCGGCGGGACGAGTGCGGTGAACGGCGGGCTTGTGAACACGACCGGGCTGCAATTGTTCAGTGACGACGTGATGATGGGAGCTGCGGCGACGCAGTTCACGAGCGCGGGCAATGCGGCGGTGACGTTCGGTGGGACGCTGAATGGCGCGAGTGCCGCGACTGTGACCACGGGCGGGTTGACGACATTTACGGGAGCCGTGGGTGGCGCGACTGCGCTGATCAGCTTGACGAGCAACGGCGGCGGGACGAGTGCGGTGAACGGCGGGCTTGTGAACACGACCGGGCTGCAGCAATACAGCGACGACGTGACGATGGGAGCAGCGGCGACGCAGTTCACGAGCACGGGCAATGCAGCGGTGATTTTCAGCGGTACGCTGAACGGTGCGAGTGCCACGACCGTGACCACGGGCGGGTTGACGACATTTACGGGAGCCGTGGGTAACACGACGGCGCTGACGAGCCTGACGACCGATGGCCTTGGCGCGGTGGCAATCAATGGCGGACAGGTGAGAACGACCGGAGCGCAGACCTATGGGGATGCGGCGACCCTGGGTGCAAATACAGTGCTCACCGGCACTGCTGGCGGAACGATCACTTTCCAAAATATCTTGAATGGTGGCCGCACATTGCAAGTGAACACGACAGGGAATGAAGTTTTTAATGGCGTCGTTGGCGGGATTGCGGCGCTCACGAGCCTGACGACGGATGCGCTACTGCTCGGCGGTCAGACCCAGTTCAATATGGATGTGGCGCTTGCTCCGGCGGGCAGGGCGGGTGTGAATGTGGCGGGGAAGGTGACTGTGAATGATATGGTCGTTTTCAACGCGGCTAACAGCAGTGACGCAGTGCCGACAATTCGCACGGGCGGAGGGCAGGAATTCAGTTCGGTTGTAGCAAATGCTGTAACATTCATTCGGAACGCCGCGCTCACCGATACCGGCGTGCAGCCGATCTTGTTCAGCGGGACTTTGAATGGACCGGGTGGCGTCTCGGTAAACACTGCCGGACCTACGACATTCACTGGCAACATCGGCCAGACGACTCCGTTGGCTTCCGTATCTACCGATGCGGCGGGGACGACATCATTGCCCGCACGGGTCACGACGACGGGCATTCAGAATTTTGCGGATCCGGTGACACTCACTGCGAACACTTTTCTGACTAGCACCAGCGCGGGAGCCCTCAATCTTCTCTCGACGGTGAATGCCACAAACCATTCGCTCACGCTTTCAACAAACGGAAGCGCCACGCTCGGTGCGACGATTACGGGCCTCACTGGTCTGACTCCTTCGGTGACGCTCACCACGACCATCGGCAATACAGTCCTCGCGGTCCCGACTAATATTACAGTCCCGGGATCGCTTCAATTCACGGGGCCTGTCGCTGTCCTTGGGGATGTAGTCATTGCCACGACGACGCCCGGCTCGAGTGTCCAGTCCGGCACCTCTGGCGCATTTCTGCGATTTGAGAGAACCGTGGACGGGCCAGGGTCGCTGACGGCGAGTTCACGGGGTCATCTAGTGTTTGCCAATAATGTGGGCTTCACCAAAGCGCTGAATGCACTCACCGCCACTGCACCCATTGTCACGCTGAATAACACCCGCACGGTCAGTGATCTCAAGGTGGATGCGCTGACTACGCTTGCGACATCATCGGACGGCTCGGACGGTCTGGTAAATTTGATAGGCGGATTTTATTCCTCACTCGGTGGCAGCGTGCGGTTCAATCCTACCAGTCGCAGCCCGGTGTCCAAGCACGCTACAATCCTGAGTAGTGTCGGAAATCTCTTAATTTCGGCGGCTGGTGATTTTTTCATGGGTAACGAGCAAAAGCTCCTGGTGAATAACGGCAGCCTGACGGTAAGCGCCGGAGGCACGGCGACCGTGGGAGACATGGCAGCGTCCGTATCAATGAATCTGACGGCTTCTGCGGTCGTCTTTCAAGGAAGGCAGTTGAACGGCTTCTTTAATTCCAATAGGGAGGATCATGGGCTCGGATTTGTATCGCCGACCATTCGCTTCAATACCGGAAGTGTATCATTTGCACCCGGCACCAAACCGGTCGTCGTGTTTTCGACAAGGGACGCCATCGCATCCGTCCGGCAGATCGCGGGTTTGTCGCTTGAGATTGATAAGGATATAGCAAACCAATTCGACAAGCCGGATCTGAAACTGGGCCCGGCGCCGTTTTTCCTTCCGGAGGTGCCTAATGTTAGATTTGGTACCGTGCAACCTATAGCCAGCGGCACGCGTGTCACCGAGCCTGGACAGATTCAGGTGACCTTCGTGCTGGAGATTCCGAAGCTAGTGGAATTGCCGCAGGATACCTTTCTTAGCACGAGTGATAAGGACATCCTCAAGCGAATGGGCATCTACCCCCGCGATGCCACTTCGGATGAGAATATCACAGTGAGCCTAAAGCGCGGCGTGTTCACGCAGCCGATCGAGGGCAAGGCAGAACTGGAAGATCCGGAGTACGCCGTTGTCGTTAACCGCCTGACGACCGAGGAAGTGAGGAAGATCATCAAGGCCTACATTGCTGTGGCTGGAAAGGATCCTGCGGACATTGATAAGATTGCAGATCTGCTGACAAAACAGGTGACTAAGTTTCGAACTGAGGTGCCAGATGCCAAAGGATTGGATGGTTTCACAAAATGGTTGCAAGCGAACCGCGCCACGGACAAGGGGGCGGATGATCTCGCTAAGAATCTCGACGAATTGTCCTCGGTCTTTGTGCAGCTCTCACAAGTCGGCCTGACGAAAAAAGAGGTGGCGATTTGCAAATACAAAATATGTGGCGCTCTCGATAAGGCGGGCTTGGGCAGTGCCGAAATCGCGACACTCGTCGAGGGGGTTGCCAAACTCCCACCGCAGGCTCCGCGTCCTGCTGGCACTCCTCCGCCACCAACGCCGCCTGTCGATGTCCCAGCTCCAGGCGGCGTGCCTGCACCGGTGGCTCCGGAGCCGCTGTCGCCAGCGCCAGAACCGGGCACGCCCGCTCCGGGTGGTGCGTCGCCGGTGCCACCGCCGCCAGCCGATGCCCCGGCTGAACCCAAGGCGCAGTAGATTGAATAATCCGCAGAAGTAGCTCGCTCGCGTGATTGACATTCCGGGCACTATACGACACGAAAGACACATATGAAGGCATCCGTTGACAGTCTGCTGGAACCGATTTCTGCGGACAATCCCTGCGGCGTGGACATCGGCTACGATCCTCAGTTCATCGAGCTAGATACGCTTTTGCAGGGAAAGCAGGAGACTCAGTTTGCCGCTGCGGAAGAACCGGACTGGAAGGCCGTGATGGAGCGGTGTCTGGAACTCTCTGGGCGCTCGAAGGATTTGCGCGTGGCCGTGCGATTGACCTTGGCTTGGATGAAAGTCGAAGGCTTGCCAGGTTTTCTCAATGGACTGCTTGTGATTAAAGGGTTCATCGAAACCTACTGGGACCCTGTCTTCCCGCGCCTCGATCCCGATGACGGGAATGATCCGCTGGAGCGGGTGAACGTCCTTTCCAGTCTCGCGACCCCGGCAGGGACATTTGGCGACCCACTTCAGGTTCTCGCCAGGCTGCGTCAGGTGCCGCTCTCGGATTCGCCGCAGATGGGGCGCATCAGCATGGTGGATATTGATCGTTCCGTCTCCGGCGCTGCGCCATCAGGGGCTTCCGTAATTTCTCCGTCGCAGGTGCAGGGGGCATTCCGTAGCACGCCACCGGATAAGCTCCGTGCAATTTACCAGAGCATCGTCGGCGCACAGTCTGCGGTGAAGGAGATCGACGACCTCCTCACAAAAGCTGTCGGCGCAAGCCGTGCGGTGGCATTTGATGCCCTCGCATCTCTTCTGAAGGAGTTGCAGAAAGCGGTCGCGCCTTATACGGCACCGAATGAGACGACTCAGGAAGTATCTGTAGAGTCTGCCGGAGGGGCCGGCGGCGTCGTTGCGGAAGGCCCCGGAATTTCCGGGAGCATCCGGTCCCGGCAGGACGTGATTCGCGTGCTCGATCAGATTTGCGATTTTTACAAGCGAACCGAACCGTCGAGTCCTGTTCCTCTCATGCTGCAGCGCGCTCGTCGGTTGGTGGATATGGATTTTGTCCAGTTGCTCACCGATCTCGCGCCGGAGTCGCTGACTCAGATCAATGTGATCGCGGGCATTCGACCGGAGTAATCACCCGCTTTCTGGTCGTAAGAGGTCGGCTCAAAAAACAGCGACGCTGTGTGGAAATTATTTCGATTTTCGACAGAAAATATCTTGCTTTCAGCAGATGGAAAAGGATACACACTAAATATACCGAGCCCCGACTGCGTGCGGGGCAGTTCCGAAAACTTTCTCCTAAAGGTTATCATCCAAAACCCCAGAAAATTCTATGGCAAAAGCAAGCAGTCAAAAGTTCATCGCACGCAACCGTTCTCCTCGTGTTCAGATCGAATATGATGTGGAGGTATACGGTTCGCAAAAAAAGGTGGAATTGCCGTTCGTGATGGGCGTCATGGCGGATCTCTCAGGAAAGCCTGCGGATCCTTTGGCCCCCGTTGATGAAAGGAAGTTCCTTGAAATCGACGTGGACAATTTCGATGATCGCCTCAAGGCATGCAAACCTCGTGTTGCATTTCAGGTTCCCAACACCCTCACGGGTGAGGGCAATATCAGCGTTGATCTGACCTTTGAGAGCATGGACGACTTCTCTCCTGCGGCTGTAGCGCGGAAAGTGGATTCCTTAAACAAGCTCCTCACTGCTCGCAACGAACTCTCAAATCTCCTCACCTTCATGGATGGAAAATCCGGTGCCGAAGAAGTCCTCGGAAAACTTCTTGCTGATCCGAATCTCCTGAAATCGCTGGCGTCGGCTCCGAAGCCCGAGAGTCCCCAATAGTCTTAACTAATATTATCGATCATATGGCTGACCCGAATACCCAAGCACCAGCAGGCGCAGCACCAGCGGCAACCGAGGAAATTAATGAGTTTGAGGCACTGCTGAACACGCAGTTTAAGCCGAAGACAGAGACCGCGAAAAGCGCCGTGCATTCTGCGGTAAAAACACTTGCCGAGCAGGCGCTTTCCAGCACGACACTCATCGGCGATGATGTGATTGCCTCCATTCAGGCGATCATAGCGGAACTTGACCGCAAGTTGAGCGAGCAGGTTAACAAGATCATTCACCACGAGGATTTCAAGACCCTTGAGGGAAGCTGGCGTGGGCTCTCCCATCTCGTCAACAACACTGAGACGGACGAGAAGCTCAAGATTCGCGTCATGAACATCTCAAAGAAGGAAGCGGCAAAGACACTCAAGAAGTTCAAGGGAACGGCTTGGGATCAGAGTCCGCTCTTTAAGAAGATTTACGAAGACGAATTTGGCACCCCTGGTGGCGCACCTTACGGTTGTCTTATTGGAGATTATCAGTTCGATCATTCACCACCGGATGTTGAGATGCTCGGAAGTATTTCGCAGATTTCCTCAGCGGCCCATTGCCCTTTCATCACGGCTGCTGCGCCTTCACTGATGAATATGGATTCATGGCAGGAATTGAGCAATCCGCGCGATCTCACGAAGATCTTCCA
>JAYVRQ010000280.1:0-5915 GCA_043776145.1 Chthoniobacteraceae bacterium | reverse complement strand
CGCCGCGCCACCGCACAAGCGCTAGATTCCTTCACCGCCGCACCTTGCACTCACTTCCTTCGTCTTGCTCCGTCGGCGACAGTTTCAATAGAACATGCGCTAATAGCATCGCGCCGATTTTCAGCGGACCCGGCTGATCCCGTGAAATCCCTTGCGAACCCGAAAGAGTCGCGCCACCGTCCCTCCTCCCCTCTCGCTTTCCCCTGGGCGAATCCCCCAAAAAAACTTGGGCGGGGAGACTATACCCAAACGCCAACAACGACTTCGTTTTGCTGTGAATATGCCCTTCTTCATTCGCGAATGCGCAACTCAATATCATCCGAGCCCATCAGTTCAGAATCCAACAGTACGGAAACGAAACCCGCGCCCATTTGCGCGTATCGAAAATGAAATAATGATTTTTTGGAAGAAAAGCCCGCGGGCTTCTTTCCTCAAAATCGCCTTCCTCTTCGCCTGTTCCGCCACTGCCGGTTTCGCGGCGAATTTCTCCACCACCGCCACCGATGTGGCACCGTCGGCAATTCTCGACGGGCAGCGCCGCGCGGTGTTGCGGGTCGCCGTCGGCAATCCCATCGCGGGCGGGCCGCCCATCGTGCAACTGGCAAGCCTCGGTCTGCGCTTCGAGCAATCGCCGGGCATCGGACTGACTACGTTCGAAGCCGGCAATCTCTTCGCGACCATCGAGATTTACCGGGACGCGAATGCCTCCGGCTCCTTCGAGCCAGCCGCCGACACCTTTGTCAGCGCGCTGTTTTCCCCCGACCTCGCCGCCGACGGATCGCTCAGCATGGACTTTGCGGATTCCGATCCGGCGGAACTTCAGGTAGTTTCTGGGGACACGCGGAATTACTTCATCGTCGTCCAACTCACACCCGCGGCCTCCCTGTCGAACCCGAATGCCTTTCTTCTAACCCATCTCGCCAATGGCCTAGCTGCGAGCACGGCCAACGATGCGGGTGCCACCCCGCTCACCTTGATCGCCACGCCGGATGTCACCTCCAAACTAGTGACAGCGACGGTCAACCAGGCACCCACCACCACCGGCATTGCCGATGTCGTCGTGTTCGACAACGCGGCACCCAGCACGGTCCCGCTCTTCCCGGCCTTTCACGACGCCGAGGATGCTTCGAGCCAGTTGTCCTACGCCATCGTGGGGAATACCAATCCCTCGCTCTTCCAGTTCGTCGGCATCGAGCCAGCCAGCGGCAAGCTGCTGCTCACCTATGCCGCCGGAGCCACTGGCAGTTCGCAGTTGTCGATCAAGGCCACGGACAGCATGGGAAAAACGGTGACGACACAGTTTCAGGTGAAGGTCGTCCCATTCATTACCTATACGGACTTCCTCAGCCTGCATCCCGGAGCCGACAACCCATTGGGCAGCACTTTGGGAAATGGCCAGATAAACCTGCTGAGTTACGCCTTTTTCCTAAACCAAGGCTCCAACGGAGGCATCGCCGGACTGCCCCGGCTGCAAGGCACTGGAAACGCCCGCATCTTCACCCATCTCCGCCCGAAGTCCGCCAGCGATGTCTTCTATAACTACCAACTCTCGCAGGATATGTTCACTTGGACGCCTGCGGTCAAGAATATCGACTACTACGAAAACACGAAGGATCTCGGCGATGGGTCGGTGCGCGTCGAACTGCTCCTCCATGGCACCTTTCAGAAGGTATTCATGCGGGCGCAGGCGCAGCTTGTCGGTTCGCCGCCTCCGCCCGCCGCACCGCCGCCACCTCCTCCGGGCGAGCCTCCGTCGGAACCAAACGGCGTTCCACCGCCGCCGCCTCCCGGAAATCCCATCCAGAGCACTGTCATGTTTCCCGCCAAAACCGTCCTCGGGAGCCAGTCGCACGCCACGTCGGTTTACGTCGCGGACATCGACAACGACACCTACAAGGATGTCGTGGCCGCTTCTCAACTGGATAACACCATCGCGTGGTATCACAATAACGGCGACGGCACCTTCGGCCCCAAGCAGGTCATCACCACGCTGGCCGACGGAGCCATCTACGTATCCGGGGCCGACCTGAATGGGGATGGCTTGATCGATGTGGTTTCCACGTCGAATGATCGCAAAGTGGCCTGGTACAGACAATCGGTGAACCTCCTCACCGGGGAACACACCTTTGGTTCCCGGCAAGTCCTCACCGCCACCTATCAATTTCCGCGCACTGCGGACATTGCCGATCTGAATAACGACGGGAAGCCCGACATCCTGGTGGCTTCCTTGTATGGCAACGTCATATTTTGGATGCGCAATCTGGGTAATGACGCATTGGGCAATGCGGTGTTTGACACCGTGGAGCAGGTAATCGCCACTTCAACGAACGACGGCCCAATGATGGCAATTGCTGCCGACCTTGATGGGGATGGGGTAAAGGACATCGTCGCAGGTACCTGGAACAATCACTCCGTCGCGTGGTACAAGGGAAATGGAAATGGAACCTTTGGCACAAAACAAGTGCTGGGTAACACAGGGTTTGGTCCGGCATACCTCTCCGCTGCGGATTTGGATGGAGACGGACATCTTGATGTGACTGTCGCACTGGCTCAGGAGAACAAAATCGTTTGGTATAAGAATACCGGCACCACCGGGAACGCCACCTTTACCGGCTCTCAAACAATTATGCAGATCCCCGCGCCATTCGCCGTGTATCCCTGCGACTTGAATGGAGATGGAAAGCTGGACATCTTAGCCGCGTCCCCAAGCTACTACACGCTTGCGTGGTGCCAGAACCTGGGAGCGGGTAACTATGGAGATCCGGCTCAGAACAAGATTCTCATTACCACTACTTCCCCTGGCGCCAACGCGGTCGCTGCGGCGGACTTCAATCATGACGGAACGCTCGATGTGGCATCCGCGGCGGAAGACGAAAATACTGTGGCTGTCTATCTCAACCGTGGTGGACAAACGAGTCTAACCACCACCGATGTCGCACCGGCATCCATCCTCGATGGGCAAAAGCGGGAGGTCTTGCTGATCGCCGTCACCAGTCGCGGACAGGCCGGCGATGACAATGCGCGTCTTGCCTCGGTCTCCCTGCTTCTCGAAAGCAGCCCCGGCGTCCCATTGACGACCACCCAGGCGAATGCGCTCATCGAAAACCTGTATGTCTATGCCGACGCCAACAATACCGGCTTGTTCGAGCCGGAACTCGATCTCCCCGTGGCTGTCGTGCCCTGGCTTTCGCTCAGCGCTGGCCGGCTCACGGTTCCAGTCCGGGATAATTCGCCCGCAGTTCAAATCGCCCCCGGCACGACGCGGAATTTTTTCATCGTGCCGCAGATGACGGCCAATGCCGCCAGCCAGGTTCCCAATACCTTTCGGATTACCCATTTAAGCCAGGGACCGGGACACAGCACGGCCAGGGATGCCTTTTCAAGCGTGGTGCTCAGTGTCGAATCTTCACCCATTACCTCGGTTTCGTCATCCATCAGCACCGCACAGGTTAATCAGGCACCCACCACCATCGGGTTTCCAAACGTAACAGTGTATGACACGGTCACGCCCACCTTCATTTCGCTCCCAAGTTACTTCAACGATGCGGAGGATGGCGCGGGCGGACTTCAGTATGCCATTACAGGAAACAGCAACGCCAGCCTGTTCTCATTTGTCGGCATTGAAGTGGGAACTGGAAAGCTAACCATCAAATACCGCCCAGGAATTGCAGGCTCTTCCAGCATTACCGTGAAAGCTGCGGATACATTGGGCAAATCCATCTCGGCCACCTTTCAGGTCTTAGTCTCCCTCTCGGATACATTCAGCCACTGGTCGAACACCAGCGGAGGAGGCAGCCTGCTGAACTACGCTTTTTGCTCAAATGGACAGACGGGAGGTTATTCGAGCGGTTTGCCAAAGATCAAGATTCAGGGTAAATCGCGGGTTGTCACCCACCTCAAACCGATGTGGGCGACCGACCTGACTTACCAATACGAAATGTCCCAGGACATGGTGACTTGGATTCCCGCGATTCCCGGCATTCATTACCATGAGTTCTCGAAAGATCTGCCCAATGCCATTCGGCAAAGTGACTGTGTCCTTCTGGTGAACTGGCCCAAGGCATTCATGCGGGTCAAGGCGAACCTTTCCAACTGATTCCCCTCCAGAAAGCGATGCCGCCCCCGCCGATGATCCGGCAGGGGCGGTTCGCTCTGAATGATGTTAGTCTGTCACTGCGATGCAGTGTGGCTTCACCGCTTCCGATTTGGGCAGGTGCAGTTTCAAAACTCCCTGCTCGATTTTCGCGGTGATCTTTTCCGTGTCGATCGAGCTATCGAGTTCAAAGACGCGGCGGTAATCGAGCCCGCGGGTTTCGCGATAAAGCGCCGTCCCCGGCGAAGTGTTCGTGGAGCGGTGGCCCTGGATGGCGAGTTCCCCATTTTCGACGGTGACTTCGAGCCCGTCCTTCCCCACGCCGGGCATTTCCGCTTCGACGATATAGCCATCGCTAGTTTCGAGGATGTTCGCCAGCGGTGTCAGCGTCCCGGCGCGGGTGGTTTCATTCGATGCGGTTTTAGTTTCAGGAGTATGGCAGAGGTTATTCATGTTTTTTGATTTGTTGAATTTGGAGACATGTCCGGCGGTCGGGGTCGCCGCCCGCCGGGGTTGGTGATCGCTTAGGAAAGCGAGACGGTGATTTGTTTCGGTTTCGCCTCCTCGGCTTTGGGTAGTTTGACGCTCAGGATGCCGTCCTTGTAGGTGGCTTTCACCTTGGCCGAATCGACCACTGCCGGAAGCGTGACGCTGCGCTGGAATTTCCCGAAATAGCGTTCGCTCCGAAACGTGTCGCTGTCCCGGTTTTCACTCTCCCGCTTGCGCTCGCCAGAGACGGTCAGGACGCCGCCTTGCAGCGAGATGTCGATCTCTTCTTTCTTCAAGCCGGGCAGTTCGAGGCTGACGAGGTAGTTGTCCTTGTCTTCGTGGACATCAAGCGCCGGAATCCATGTACCGACGAGGCCGCAGTCGCGGTTCGGTCGCGCGAAATCGAAGAGTCGTTCGAGATCGTTGCGCAGCATCGTGAAGCGGTCGAAGGACGGCCAGGCGGACAGTTCAGGAGTTTGATAACGGATGATGTTCATAGGTTTGTGGTTTGTTTGACTTGTGGCCAAACTATCAGCTTCCGAAATGCCAGCCGTTCCATCAGGTTCGGATTATTTTTCAAAATCCAGCCGCTCAATGATTTGCGGTTTTCAAATCAACAGACGCATTCCAACATAAAGCGCCATTGTGTCACACTTTACGTTCAGCCACCTGTGCCGTGTCGCGCCCGAATGTCCCGCTATTCCCCGAGCGCGTTCCGATATATCGGGGCGATGCCCGTCTGGATCAGCATCAGGATTTTCCACGCGAGATACAGCACGATCCCGACGTAGAAAAACTTCGGCAGCCAGTCCGACAGCGCCTCCAAAGTGGCGAGCGCCTCCTGCCGTAAATCCGCCGCCATCCGCTTCAATTCCTCGTCCAGATGTCCCGTCTCTTCGCCGACGATCAGCGATTGCACAAACTCCGCCGGGAACGCATCGCTCGCTGCGAGCAGTGGGCCGACTTGCGCGCCGCCGCGCACCTCCGGCACGGCGGCCTCGACTGCCGCGCTCACCAGCCCGCTGCGGCTCGCGCGACCGGCTGCGATCAGCGCGTCGATGATGTTCACGCTCGCATTGAGTTGCAGGCCATAGACGGTGCAGAAGCGCGAGAGCGCGAACGAGCGCCGCACTTTCCCGAGCAGCGGCACGCAGCGGAGCAGGCGATCGACCGCCGCGCTCGTGGCTCCCGCGTCGCGCAGCAGAGGCACGAGCAGCGCGACGATCGCGGCGGCGGCGTAGAGGAAGAAAAAGGTCGTCCCGACTTCCCGGAAAAACTCGCGACTGCTTTTCAAAACGAGCGTCGGCGCGCCGAGCACGAGGATGCCGAAATG
>JAYVRQ010000279.1:0-5927 GCA_043776145.1 Chthoniobacteraceae bacterium | reverse complement strand
GTGGTGAACGACACGCGGAGCGTTTCGGAATCCTCCTTCCGTTCAAAGTGGACGAATGCGAAGTGGCTGTAAGGAAAAACGAAAAACATCCCGCTTTGCATATCGACCCGCAACGCCTGCGCCTGCGGATTGCCCTCCCAGGCAACGAGGCTCGAATCATCGGAACGCGCCGGATCAGCATTCGCATCACTCTTGTTTGGCTGTCGCTTCTTCATGGTGTCATCACCTCGCGCGGCCTCATTTGTGGCACTCGCCGGGTCGCGATCGTTTTGAATCTTCGCCACAAATCCGCAGCGAGCCGAAGCCCTCGTTTGATTCCTCTCGTCAAGCGCCACTGGTTGAGCCGTCGCCGTGTGGACGGACATGGCTGCAAATCCAAGGCAAGCTCCCGGTCGCCAGACCGCGCGACGTTCTCGCGCAGTTGCTCCGCGTCGCTTGTGAAGATTTTGATGCCCTTTCTTCCGCGCGAAATGGTCACATACCATTGCTGACGATTTGTAGCGGCCTTCACCGCCGAATCGGAAAACAGGACGTAATCCACGGTCTTGCCTTGCGAGGCGTAGGACGTGACAGCGTAGCCCCGCACGAACTGCCGGTAATCGCTTTCCAGCGTGCGCCCATCTTTCAGCACGAGGCACCCATCGGCCTCGATGCGCTCGACGGTGACGAGTTCACCGTTGGCAATGCGCCGCCCGTCGCGGGTCTGCGCGTTGGCCTTGAGCTGGAGCCTGTCTCCGGGCGCGAGAGCCATTTCGCGTTTGCGGCAAACCGTGACGTGATCCAGTTGCCGCATCGCAACCGTCGCTGCCTTTTGTGCGGATTCGACGATCAAGCCTTTGTCGGTGACGGCGACGAGCTGCGCCGATTCGCCTTTGCGAAATCGTCCGCAATCCCGGTTGAACACGAGCACCGTTTCCGCGTTGTAAAATCGGCGCTCCCGCTTTTGCGCATCCGTCAAGTCGAGGCGTTCCAGCGAAACGACTGAGCATTCTTCCGCGCCGATCATGTTGCACGCATGAAGACGCTGGCGCACGGCCTCATTGACCTTGTGAATCTCCGACCAAGTTTGCGACACGACCACCGTTGATTTCCCCCTGCTTGCGAGATCAAGGTAGGAATCCGCGAGTCGTTCCTGCTGATTTGCCAGGGTGCATTCGACGAGCGCCCCCTGGCGATCGAGCCGGTCGAAAGCGGCTTGCACATTTCCGTCCGCCGCGTCTTTCACCGCTTGCCGGTATTCCTCAATGAAATCCCGCTCGCTCCGTGTCTCCGCACGGTGCGGATCTTGACGCCGGATTTCGTGCAGCTCTGCCGCCCGCAACCCGGAGTATTTTTCGATGGCCCGCAGCGCATCCGATGCTTCGACGGCTCCATGCTGCCGCGTGTCTCCCGACGCGATGAGCCGCCCGCCTCGCTCTTGAACGTGACGCAAAAGCGCCTGCATCTGTTTGCCCCCGAGCTGCCCTGCTTCGTCGAGGATGACCACAGTACCGCGCTCCATATCCAGCTTCGTCAAAAACTCGCTCACCGTTTGCGCGTGCCTGAAGCCATCGCGTTGCAAATCCATCACCTGCTGGCGTTGCGGCGCGATCATCCGCACCCGATGTCCGGCCTCCTGCAATCCGTGCCAGACTTCGCGTAGCGCGAAGCTCTTGCCCGTGCCGGCCCCGCCGCGAAAAAGGGTGAGGAAATCGCGCGAACCTAAAATCCGCTCCACCGCTAAGCGCCCCTCAGCCGGGGGAACCGTTCCGCACTCAGGGGAAGCGCATCGGCGAACAGGGGATTGGCGCCCATGAGCATGGAAACCAATGCTTTACCCATCGCCTGCATGTTCCGGGCTGCGGGCATGGCTCCGGGTGGAGGCCGTGCAGTGTTTCAGAACATTTCGTAGGGAGTTGACACCGCCAGTTCGTTCGCCGAGTCTCGACACCCTTTCGTGCGACGCAAAACGCCAGTAGCTCAATTGGTAGAGCAGCGGTCTCCAAAACCGCTTGTTGGGGGTTCGAGTCCCTCCTGGCGTGCGTTTTGAGAAGGCCCGTTTGTCGGACGGTTTCCGCCGCCTTTTTCTCAAATCACAAACATGAACACATCTCAAGTCACCATCACGCCCACCTTTGATCGCTTCGTCGAGGAGTTCGCGGAGTCCAGTGTCGTACCCCTGCATGCGAGATTCATGCTGGATTCATTGACACCTCTATCGTTGCTACCGGCATTTGCACCGGAATCATTTGTGTGCTTGCTCGAATCGCTCGGCGACACGCCGGACGGTTCCCGTTATTCCATTCTCGGCCTCGATCCAAAGGCGGTTTTTTCTTTTGACGGTATCAAGGTAGTCGAGAAGTGGACGGGCGAAACGCCGGAAGAAACCGAATCGAAGGGTGTCATCCGGCAACTCGACGAATTTCTGCGTTCGTTTCATTCAGTTTATGACGATTCCATGCCTCTTTTGAACGGCGGTTTGATTGGATATGTTTCGCGTGACCTCGCATCAGCCAACTACGACGCAACCGGCCGCGAAACAGAAGCGCCAGCCCTCGTGCATTTCGTCGTCCCGCAGACGTTCATTATTTTTGATGCCAAGGAACGTCATCTAACCGTGCTCGTGAGTGCCTTTTCTCATGGTGGTCGGAATGCGGAGCAAGCATACAACGAGGCAAAACAGATTCTTGATGCCCATATCGGTCGTATATGCGTAATACAAACATCAATGCTAACGCCTATACACTCAAATGTCCTTCCCGAACGAACAACAGACGAGCCGGGGATTGAGTTAGAGGAGTTAGCCAGCCATCTGACTGAACACGCAAAAAGCGCAAAGGTTTCGCAAGTCTACTTGAGTCGTTCGCTGTCTGCGCATACTACCGCGAGTCCGCTTTCGATCTATCGGATATTCCGTATGGTATATCCCTCCGAATACACCTATCTCTTCCGCATCAATGGCTCACACTATATCGGAAGCCATGAGCTTGCTGAAGCTCCCCACTCGCTCTCTTTTGCTAATCTCCTTCGCCATGTATTGAAAGACTCGTGTTTCATCGGCATGCCCGCAGATGCTGCTGCTGAGATGCGACGCAGCCAGGGAATGCGGTACCGTCATAATTCTGCCGTCTTCGGCTATGTTGGTTTCAATGGTCGCTACAAACTGACGCATGGAAATAAGGAAGTGATTTTGAAACAGTCGAGCAATGGTTACGAAGCGCTCTTTTCACAAGCTGCCCGCGCTTATTGGGAAGGTATTTATTCCAACCCGAAACCGCCTTTGAAACTCCTCAACGCTGGATCGGCATCTGTCACAATTCGCCAAATTCTTCTGGCAGCAGAACAAATTTCTTAAATCAATGAGCACACAAAAACGAATTCTCACTGGAATCCAAAGCTCCGGTAAACCTCATCTCGGCAACGCTCTCGGAGCTATTTTACCCGCCATCGAACTTGCGGCCCAAGCAGACACCTCCGCGTTTTATTTTGTAGCGGATATGCACTCGCTTACATCGCTTTTTGACGCCGAACAACGGCGGCAGAATACCCTAAGTGTGGCTGCCGCGTGGATTGCTTTTGGGTTCGACGCAGCGAAACACCACCTTTACCGCCAATCCATGATTCCAGAGGTATGTGAGCTGACGTGGTATTTGTCGTGTTTCACGCCTTATTCCCTGTTAGAGAAGTCGCACTCTTTCAAAGACAAGTCCGATAACCTTGATTCGGTAAACGCCGGTCTATTCGTGTATCCGATCTTGATGGCGGCTGACATTCTGCTTTACGACGCGGGCCTCGTGCCCGTGGGGAAAGACCAAAAGCAGCATTTGGAAATCTGCCGGGATATCGGTCGTTATTTCAACAACCAGTATGGCGAGATATTCGTGATTCCTGAGCCGCTCATCCGCGAGGACGTGATGATCATTCCCGGCACGGATGGGCGTAAGATGAGCAAAAGCTACAATAACTTCGTGGATGTGTTCGCGACCCCGAAAGAGATCGAAAAGCAGGTGATGCGGATTAAAACCGATAGCACGCCTGTTGAAGCGCCAAAGAACCCAGATACGTGTAATGTCTTCGCACTCTATTCCCTCCTCGGAACACCTGCGGAGGTGGAAGCTCTAAAGGCGAAATATCTCGCGGGAGGAATGGGCTATGGCGAGGCGAAAAAGGAATTGTTAAAACTGGTGCTCGGAAACTTCGAGGGGCCGCGGCAACGGTTTTTTGAACTGATGGCGAAGCCTGCCGAATTGGAAGAAATCCTGCGCGAGGGGGAGACGAGGGTTCGAGATGTAGCGCATCGCAAGCTGGAAGCTGTGCGCGGAGTCTTGGGCTTTTAGGAGCCCCGGCCAGCGCGGATGCTGATCGAGGCTCTTGGGTTTTGCGACGGGTGAGATCCGACCCATTTCGCGGCATGAACAGTGTCGTTGATGGCCAGCGATTTGGCTCCCAAACGGGAGCTTTCAAGTCCGGGGGTGCGGCAAGATGGACGGCATGAAACGCACCAAGAAGCCCGTTCAAGTCACCCTGCAAATCAACGCGCGCACTTTCGCCGAGTTCACGGCAGCCAATCGCAAGATTAAACGCTGGACGGGTGCAGCGCCCGGCGTGGAAAAGCTGATGGCCTTCATGCTGCGCGCGAAGAACGACGCGGAAGACATCGCCATCATTTATTGCTTCAAGGCGCTCCGGCAACCGCTGGAGGTGATTGACCAATATCGGCGGAAATAGCGGGCGCGCATCGTCACCGATGCTCGACGAGAAGGATATGAACGAGGCGCTGAACGACTTGCTCGGCGGCTACGCGACCGAGCGACGCAACGCGCTCCACGACCATTTCAAGAACCGCTTTCTGAATCAGCCGCCGGAGCAGATCGGCGGCGTGAAGGAACCGAGCGGAGCAAGATAGCCTGTGCGCAGCACAGCCCGAAGGGCAGCGCCGGAGGGCGCTGGCAAACCATCGCAAACTACCTTCAGCATTTCCTCTCGCCGGAAATCACCCAGGTGTTTTGCCCTTCGGAAAACACCTTTGATTTCTCCGAGATCGACCGCGGAAAGATCATCTGCGTCGCCATGCCGCAGAAATTTCAGACCGAGCGGCGCTACGTGAACACGTTTCTCAAGATGCTTTTCTACACCCATGTATTGCGCCGCTTCGACAAGCCGAAGGCGCAGCGCAAGGACGACAATCTTCTCATCCTCTGGGCCGACGAGGCGCAGCGTTTCATGACCGCGAGCGAGGATGGCATGAGCGACTACAATTCCGTGGACGTGATCCGCGAGGCGCAGGGAACGGTTGTCGCCGCCGCGCAATCGTCCACGTCATTCATTCCGCCGCTGGGCAAGGACAAGGCGAAGGTGCTAACCCTCAATCTCCGCAACCGCATGATCTTCAAGGCCGCCGACGAGGAAGGTGCCGTCGAGAGCGCGGATTTCCTCGGCAAGAAAAAATTCGTCAAACGGACTTGGGGCTTTTCCCATGGTCGCACGACGAGCAACTACAGCGAACAGGAGGAGCACCGCATCAAGCCCTACGTTTTGCGCGGACTCGCAAAGCACACCTGCGTTTTGGTTCATGCGGAACGCGGCTTCAAACGTACCCTGTTGCCACCCATTGAGCCCAATGGGAAAATATCCTCGTGGTTCCGTGGGTGAAGCACATTAGAGGTGCCGTTTTACTACGCGAACATGGGTCGAGGAATTGTGTGTCAACGCAAAATGATTTACTCAGAGAGCCTCTTCGTAAGTCGTTCATTTTGCCGGTGCAACCGCCGAATCGAAAACTGCCGTTTGGTAAAATGACGGCTATGACTGAATTGGAACGACCTGTAAAACGACGAAGCCGCAAGCCCTTTGCCCACTACCGCCGACGCATGGTGATCATGCTGCATCCGGGCGACAGAATTGCCATGCGGCTGGAGAAATCCCGCACTTGGTATTGGGCGGAGCTG
>JAYVRQ010000278.1:0-5935 GCA_043776145.1 Chthoniobacteraceae bacterium | reverse complement strand
AATGGGAGCGCGTGCGCGGGCACCTGGCTCTCGACCGATGAAGACCACACGCTCATCATCGGCGCGCATTTTCTCGCGCTGCATGGCGCGAGCGATCCGCAGAAATGGCTCGCGGGAATGGATCATCAGCGGTGGTACATTTACGATCGCACGGCGGATGTGAAATCCGGCCCGTGCGCGCTGCACGAACTCGCGGGGCATCTCGCCGCGCTGCCGCACATCGACGACCAGACGCTCGTGCTCTGCCGCGGGCTGAAGACGATGGGCTTTTACGCCGAGCACATCCTGCCCGCGCTCCCGCGCCCCGCTGCCGAAGTGCCCGAGGATTCGCAAACCGACGAAGCCGTCCCGATCAACGCCGAGTATGGCGAATTCACCTGCCCGGTCTGCTGGCTGAAATTCGATCGCGGCGACGCGATGAACATCGCCGTCCACGCCACGCTACGCGGCGATCCGCTCCTCGGCGAGGCGCACATGCAGCGGTTTCACGCCACGCGTTTCAACGACCGCAGCCAGGCCGTCGATGCACTCGGCATCCCCGCGCCCGACATCGCGTGCCCGCACTGCCGCCGCAAACTGCCGCCCGGTTTTCTCGATCTGCCGCATCACATTTTCTCGATCGTCGGCGCGCCGTCGTCGGGAAAATCCTACTACCTCAGCGTGCTCGTGAAGACGCTCCAGACCGCGCTCTTCCAGCATTTCGACGTGACGTTCCGCGACGCCGATCCTTCGGAAAACGTGATTCTCAATCAGATGAAGACGCAGCTTTTTTCCGCCTCGACGCCGGAGGAAGCCGTGCTCGCGAAGACGGAACTCGAAGGCGCGATGTACGAAACGCTCCCGCGCCTCGGGCGGAAGGTGCGCCTGCCGAAGCCGTTCATCTTCAACCTGTCGAGCGCGCGCGACGCGGGGCGGGATTTTTCCGTCGTCTTCTACGACAACGCGGGCGAGCACTTCGAGCCGACGCGCAACAGCGCCGACTCGCCAGGCGCGCAGCACATCGCCGCCGCGTCGGGGATTTTCTTTTTGTTCGATCCGCTGCACAACGCTGAGTTTCGCAAGCGGCTCTCCGGCATTGCCGATCCGCAATTGGAAGCGCGACGGCTCGATCAACAGGACGTGATTTTGGCGGAGACGGAAGTGCGAATAAAGAGCCTGCTCGGCCTCGATTCACGGCAGCGCATCGTCACGCCTTTCGCCGTCATCATCGGGAAAAGCGACACTTGGAGCCATCTGCCCGCCGACATGGAAATGCGCGAACCGCTCCGCGATGGTCGCGTCGATCTCGCCGCGATCCGCGCAAACTCCGCGAAGCTGCGCGCCTTCCTCATCGGCATCTGCCCCGTCATCGTCGCGAACGCGGAGGCGATTTCATCCGAAGTGATGTATTTCGCCGCGAGCCCGCTCGGCGCGTCGCCCGTCGAATTCACCGACGCGCGCGGCGTGAAAATGATCGGCCCCGATCCGCAGCGGCTGAATCCGCGGCAGGTGGAAATCCCCACGCTCTGGGTGCTCGCGCGCGTCGCGCCGGAGATGGTTCCGTCCTTCGACGAGGACTAAAAGGCTAGCGGAATTCCGGCTGGCACGCTCGTCCCGAGGGTGACGTGAAAAAGTTTGTGAAAAATTTCACAAACTGCTTGCCATGTCCTTGCGCGGATTGTTCAATGCGCGCCTCACCGACGAAATCTCGGGACTGTCCGGCTCGCGAGCCGGCACAGTTTTGCGGCATCCCCTTTGCCGAGTCCGAGCCTCAGCGGTGGCCCTGCACCCACATGAGCAACTGTCTCTTCATCGCCCGCCAATCCTTTGCCAGCCGCGTTTTGCGGACGCTGCTTCTTGTTGCGGTGTTGTTTGGATTTGCGGGCGGGATGATGCAGGCGGCGGATGAACTTCCGGCTTTGGAAAGCGGCGGCGCGGAGCAGGCACACGCGGAACATGCGGAGGAGGGAATGCCGCTCAAGGCGCTGCAAATTCCCGGAATCGCCCCGACGAACTCGATGATCGTCACCTGGCTCGTCGCGCTCGGGATCATCATTTTCGCGCAGATTGCCACGCGGAAGATGAAAGACGTGCCGGAGGGTGCGCAAAACTTTTGGGAGTTTTTGGTCGAGGGGCTTTACAACTTCCTCGAAAGCATCGTCGGCAAGCATTTGGTGAAGAAAACATTTTGGTTCTTCGCGACGGTTTTCATTTTCATCCTGTTCACGAACTGGTGCGGACTCATCCCAGGCGTCGGCACGATCGGATGGGGGCATCCGAATGAGCACGGAGCACTGGAGCACATCAGCCGTCCGCTTTTCCGCGGAGTAAGTGCGGACCTGAACATGACGCTCGCGATGGCCCTTATCTTTTTCGCCTGCTGGATTGTGTGGGCCATCCAAGCCAATGGCATCGGTGGTTCGATCGTTCACATTTTCGGAAATCCGGCACGGAAGGAAATGTCGGGCTTCGTCAAGCTCGCGATGGCGGGCATCTTCGTTCTCGTTGGGTTGCTCGAAATCGTCTCGATCCTCTTCCGCCCGGTTTCACTCAGCTTCCGTCTCTTCGGCAACATCTTCGCGGGTGAAAACGTGCTCGAATCCATGTCGCACATTGTTCCGGCTCTGGGATGGCTGATTCCGATTCCGTTCTACTTTATGGAACTGCTCGTCGGCATCGTCCAGGCACTCGTTTTCATGCTGCTCACCGCTGTCTTCACGCTGCTCATGTGCTCGCACGGAGACGATCACGAGGAAGCTCATCACTAATTTCTAACGAACCAATTTCGACGGTCAGACCATCCGTGTGAGTGGGGACCGCCGGAGAAACCAAAAACAAAAAGGAAACCAAATGAACATCGCAACCATCCTCGCCGAAATGTCCGGCAGCATTCACGTCGGTCTCGCCGCTCTTGGCGCGGCTCTTGGCGTGGGTCTCATCGGCATGGGCGCGTCGTCGGCTGTCGGGCGCAATCCCGGCGCGGCGACCCCGATCCTCGTGCAGGCGATCCTGAGCACCGCCTTCGCCGAAGGCATCGTGTTCTTCGCCATCTACCTGGTCGGAAAATAAGTTCACGGGCGCGGGGCTCTCGTTCGCGAGGCTCCGCGCCCATTCCTTCCGCTCCCTTCCCATTCCATGATTTCTTTCATCACTCTCGCAGCCGCCGAGGTCGCCAAGGAAAGCAACCCTTTCAAGGAAACCGCCGAGATCTTTGGCGTTAGCTGGTGGTTCTTTCTTTGCCAGGTCATCAGCTTTTCGATTGTGGCGTTCCTTCTGCAAAAATTTGCCTACGGCCCGATCCTGAAAGTCCTCGAAGAGCGCCGGACGAAGATTGCCGAGGGCTTGGAGAATGCGGCGAAGATCAAGCTGCAACTGGCCGACGCGCAGAAGACTGCCGCGGACGTGATCGGCAAGGCGAATGCCGAAGCGCAGAAGATGATCGACGAAGCCCGCGCCGCCGCGAAGGTGATCGGCGAACGCGAATCGCAGGCCGCCATCGCGACCGCCGAGCAGATCATCACGAAGGCTCGTGAGGCCACCGTGATCGAGCGGGAAAAAGCCTTCTCCGATCTCAAGCGCGAAGTCGCACGTCTGGTCATCGACACGACTTCCAAAGTTACCGGCAAGGTTCTCACTTCCGACGATCAGCGCCGCCTTTCCGAAGAAGCCTCGCGCGAACTCGCCGCCTAACTGTTTAGTTTCTAACTCCCGATGAAGATCAGCAAGGAAGCCCGCAAGCTCTCGAAGACCATGTTCCTCGGCAGTTTCACCGACGGTCGGCTCGACGCGGCCAAGGTGCGCAACATTGCGCAGATCGTCATCGACAAGAAGCCCCGCAAATACACCGACATTTTGAAGAACTACCAGCGGCTCATCCGCACTGAAATCGCCAAGCGCCACGCCGTCATCGAGAGCGCCATCGAATTGGCCGGGGACATGCGCCAGCAGATGCTCGGCACGCTGCGCAGCAAGTATGGGCAGGATGTCACCACGGAATTCAAAATCTCACCCGACCTCATTGGCGGCGTCCGCGTGAAGATCGCCAGCGATGTGTGGGACAGCAGCGTTCGCGGCCACCTATCCCGCTTGGAAACCAACCTGGCCACTGCCTAACTCAACTTTCAACTCTCCACTTTCCCATGAGCAACATTCTTCAAGAACTCGAATCCCAAATCAGCTCCCTCAAGACTACGACGGTAAAGTCCAACGTCGGCATCGTCCGTGAGATCGGCGACGGCGTCGCCCGCATCGAAGGCTTGAGCGATGTCATGCTTAACGAGTTGATCGAATTCCCCGGCGGACTCTACGGCCTCGCGCTGAACCTTGAGGAAGGTGAAGTCGGCTGCATCCTACTTGGCGATGAGAAACAAATTGTCGAAGGTACCGAGGTCAAAACCACGGGCCGCTTGCTTTCCGTGCCTGTGGGCAAAGGCTTGCTCGGTCGTGTAGTCGATACACTCGGCAATCCGGTCGATGGCAAAGGCCCGATCGCTGCCAGCGCGACTTACCCCGTCGAGAAAGTCGCGCCCGGCATCATCAAGCGGAAATCCGTCAGCCAGCCCGTGCAGACCGGCATCATGGCGATCGACGCGATGATCCCCGTGGGCCGCGGCCAGCGCGAACTCATCATCGGCGACCGCGCCACCGGCAAGACCACGATCGCCATCGACACGATCATCAACCAGGCGCGTATCAACAAAGCCAACGAAGGCAAGCCCGGCTTCCGCCCGCTCTATTCCATCTACGTCGGCGTCGGTCAGAAGAACTCGAACATCGCCCGCTCGCTTGCCGTCCTCGAAGCCGCTGGCGCGCTGCCTTACACGATCATCGTCTCTGCTCCCGCTTCGGACACCGCGACTAACCAATACCTCGCCCCGTTCTCCGGCGCGGCGATGGGTGAGTGGTTCATGGATAACGGCATGGACGCGCTCATCGTCTATGACGATCTCTCCAAACACGCCGTCGCTTACCGCCAAGTCTCGCTCCTCCTCAAGCGCCCATCAGGCCGCGAGGCGTATCCCGGCGACGTCTTCTATCTCCACAGCCGCCTGCTCGAACGCAGCGCGCGCGTCGATGAAAAGAACGGCAACGGTTCCGTCACCGCGCTCCCGATCATCGAGACGCAGGCTGGCGACGTGTCGGCTTACATCCCGACGAACGTCATCTCCATCACCGACGGCCAAATCTATCTCGAAACCGACCTCTTCTACCAAGGCATCCGTCCTGCGGTATCGGTGGGTCTCTCAGTAAGTCGCGTAGGTTCCGCCGCGCAGATCAAGGCGGTGAAACAAGTCGCCGGCAAGATCAAGGGCGACCTCGCCCAGTTCCGCGAGCTTGCGGCTTTCGCGCAGTTTGGCAGCGACCTCGACGCCAAGACCAAGTCGATCCTCGATCGCGGCGCGCGCATCGTCGAACTCTTCAAACAGGTGCAATACAACCCGCTCGCCACCGAGATCATGGTGACGACGCTCTGGTCGATGCAGAATGGCTTCATGGACGACGTCGCCGTGGATAAAATCAAAGATTTCCAACTCAAGCTGCAGGATTTCTTCGGCACACGCAAAGACGCCGTGCTCGCCAAGATCCGCGACAAGGGTGCGATCGACGACGACATCACGACCGACCTCAAAGCCGCGCTCGCCGAATTCAAATCCACCTACCGCTAACCCATGGCCGCGAACACGCGCGACATCCGCCGACGCATCAAGTCGGTTAAAAACACTTCGCAGATCACCAAGGCCATGCAGATGGTCGCGGCGGCGAAAATGCGCAAGGCCCAGCAGGCCGCGCTTGGTGGACGTCCTTACGCGGAGTTGCTCAGCCGCACGCTCGCGGCGGTTTCTGCGGGTGCGGGAGATAGCGAAAGCTCGCACGAGTTGATTAAGGTTCGTGAGGTGAAGAAGGAACTCGTGATCGTCGTTAGCACGGACAAAGGGCTGTGCGGCCCGCTGAATAC
>JAYVRQ010000277.1:0-5952 GCA_043776145.1 Chthoniobacteraceae bacterium | reverse complement strand
CAATTGCGGAAGCTCATCGACGACCTGCGCGCGATCAGCGATGTGGAACCGATCATCACGATCGACCAGGAAGGCGGGCGCGTCTCGCGGTTGAAGCTTATCGGCAACGAGCCGCCGAACGCGAACCAGCTTCGCGACAAGGATGACGTGAGCCTCATTCGCCGTCATGGCGAAATCACGGCGGAGCTGCTGCGCATCTTCGGTTTCAATCTCGATCTCTGTCCCGTGCTCGATATTTCCTTTGACGACGACGCGGATAATTCGCTGCGCGGACGCTGCTACGGCAACGATGTGGCGCAGGTGAATCGCAACGCCGGTGCTTTCAACGACACGCTGCGCGCGGGCGGCATCCTGTCGTGCGGAAAACATTTCCCCGGCTACTCGCGCGCCCCGCTCGACGCGCATCACGAACTCCCCACGATCGCCCTCAGCCGCGCCGAACTCGACGCGCATGAACTTGCCGTCTTCCGCCATTTCGCGACCGGTGCGGGCGCGGTGGATTCCATGATGATCGGCCACGCCTTTTACCCGAGCCTGGAGGAAACGCAGACGCCGTCCTCACTCTCGCGCCGCGTCATCGCCGATCTGCTGCGCGGCGAACTCGGCTTCCGCGGACTCGTGATGACCGACGATCTCGACATGGGCGCGATCCTGAATCACTACGGCCTCGAAGAAACCCTCCGCCTCGCGATCACCGCCGGGAATGACATCGCGATGATCTGCCATCGCGTGAACGTCGTCGAAGAGGCGCTCGGCCATTTGGAAAAAGTTCCGCGCGCGGATGTCGATCGCGCCCTCGCGAGCGTCGCCGCTTTCAAAAAAAAACTCGCACTGCCCGATGTGTTTTCGGAAGAGGAATTCCGCCGCCGCGACGCCCGCGTGTACGATCTGAGAGTCGCCACACTCGGCGCGGAACTCGCTGCCCAGCGCAGCCCCGAAGACGGCAAACGCTCGCCGGTGGAGACATACTGAGCGCAGGCAATTTCTGGGGAGCGCGCGCGTCCCGCGTGCTGGCGAAGGCGTCCCGCCTTCGCGGACTTTCAAAACCCATCGTTTCAGATTTCGTTCACGGACATTGCGGACGAACCGTCATGGAAGTTCGTTTCGGCGGGACGCCGAAACCAGCACGCGAGACGCGCGCGCTCCCCGGAGTTCCCCCGCTCACAACAGCAGTTGCAGGAACACCACATCCAGCCACTCGCCCTGCTTCCAGCCGAGTTCGCGCAGGTGCGCGGCTTTTTGAAAATCGAACGCCTCGTGCAGCGCGATGCTCGCCGACTGCTCCGCCGAAATCCCCGCGAGAATCGTGTGATGCCCGAGCCGCCGCGCGCGTTCGATGAGATCGCCGAGCAGCGCACGCCCGATGCCACGGCGCTGCCGGTCGTGCCGCACATACACCGAATTTTCCACCGTCCGCGCATACGCCTCGCGCGGGTGATAACGATTCAGCGAAGCCCAGCCGACGACCTCGCCATCGAGTTCCGCGACCGTCACCGGATGCGCCTCAGCGCGCCCGCGAAACCACGCGAGCCGCGCCTCGTCAGTCTCGGGCGTCACTTGATACGTGCAGGTCGAATGCAGCACGTAGTGATTGTAGATCGCATTGATCGCCGCGAGATCGCTCTCGCGCGCGGGCCGGATGTTCATGCGCGCTTTCCTTGGCGGGAAACGCGGGAGCGATCAAGCGTTTGAGGAAAGCTCACACCGGCAGCGGCGGCGGCACGCTCGCTCGAGGCGGCATTGAGTTCTTCCGCGATTTCGCCAGCGCGCTGTGGACCATCATCAACTCGCCCACATTTTCCGGCGTGAAAAGCCCCACGAGTTTCCCCGCGGAATTGAGCACCGGCAGCGCGGGGCACTGGCTCTCCTGCATGATCGCAAACGCGCGGTCGAACGGCATCGTCTGATGCACGCACGGCACGTTCACGCGCATCGCTTCTGACGCGAGCCCGGTCACGCCGGATTTTTTCAAGGCCACGATCAGATCGTCCCGCGTCAGCAGCCCGCGCACGATGCCATCGTCATCGACGACCGGGAACTCATGCTGCGACGTGCTCAGCAGCGCCGCGACCGCCTGATCGAGCGTCGCATCCAGCGTCAGCGCGCGGAAATGCGTGACCATCGCCGACTGCACGCGCAGCCCCGCCGAGGCGGATTTCAATTCCGCCAGCGACGCCTCGCTCTGCGCTCCCATGTAGATGAAAACAGCGACGAGGATGTAGAGCGGATTCATCGGATGCTGCAGCAGCGCCCAGAAGCCGAACGCAAACGCGCACGCCTGCCCGATCGTGGCCGCGATGTGCGTGGCGCGCGAGTAGTCCATTCGCAGCGCAAGCAGTGCGCGGAGGATGCGCCCGCCATCCATCGGGAAAGCGGGGACGAGATTGAACAGGACGAGCCCCACATTCAACGACAGCAGCATCTGCGGAAGGCTCGCGCCGAAATGCTGAATGGGCGCGACATCCGCGACACCGCCCGTCGCGCGGAGATACAGCCAGAGCACCGCCGCGATGACGACATTCACCAGCGGCCCCGCGATGGCGACCACGATTTCGTGCAGCGGATTGTCGGGCATCCGTTCGAGGCGCGCGACGCCGCCGATCGGCAGCAGCGTGATGTCCGGCGTGCGAATGCCGTAGCGCCGGGCCGCCAGCGCGTGGCCGAATTCATGCAGCAGCACGCAGCCGAAAACGAGGCAGGTGAAGATGAGGCCCGAAAGCGGCGCGCTCGATCCGATGAAGGCGAGCAGCAGAAGAAAAGTGATGTGAACGCGGACTTCGATTCCGGCGATGCGGGCGATTTTGAAAGACCAGGACATGTGTGAAAATAATACGCGCCGCACAGTCGGTACGGCTGTGCGGCAGCAGTCAGACAAGGATGTGTCGCAAAAGTTCAGCGAGGAATCGAGCGCGGCAACCAGGTGGCGGCTCAACTTGCTGGCGAAAGAGTTATTTTAAAACGCAGAGACGCAGAGACGCAGAGGTCGCAGAGATTTCTCCTGCGGAATTCTTCTCTGCGATCTCTGCGCCTCTGCGTCTCTGCGTTTTCAAAAAATGCCGCCAAGCGCGAAGCCGTGCCGCTGTCGGGTTGAAGACCGGCGCGGATTCGGTAAGGGAGCGCGATGCAAATTCATCTCAGCCCTCGCAACGTCCGTCTCACCGCCTCCATCCACTCGCACGCCGCGGAAAAAATCGAGCACCTTGAAGAGTTGTGCAGCGAGATCGTCGCCGCGCACATCGTGCTCATCCATGATGACACCGCAAAGCCCGCCGCGCGCTACGGCGTGAAAGTGCATCTCGCCATCGCCGGCCCCGACATTCATGCGGAGGAACACGACGCCGACCTCTACGCCGCGCTCGACAAAGTGACCGACAAACTCGCGCGCCAGCTCCGCAAACGGAAGACGCGCCTCAACGACAAACGCCGCAGCACCGCCCAGCGCACCGCCGAGCGCCGCCGCTCGCAGGGCTAACAGGAAAGGCGAGCGGCTGGATGTTCCGGGTAGCACGCTCGTCCCGAGCGTTGGCGAAGGCGTCCCGCCTTCGCGAACTTCCATGACCGCTGAATAAAGATTGCGCGCGCGTCTGCCATTCGGACATCCATGAAAGTTCGTTTTGGCGGGACGCCAAAACCAACCTCGAGACGAGCGTGCTACCCGGAACTCGCCACCGCGCGCATTCCCTACTCCACCATCCGCCGCACCACCCACCCCGGCGTCACATTCCGCACGACCATTTGCAGATCGAGCTGCTTCCGCTTCCCGTCGTCCTCGTAATAAATCGACTCCGTGTTGTTCACGACCCCGACGGCATTCCCGCGCTCGTCGAGCACCGGGCAGCCGCTCGATCCCTTCGCGAATTCGGCGGTGATCGTCGTGAAATGATGCTCGCCCGACGGGTCATGGATCACCGTCTGCCGCGCGACGACGCCCGTGGTCCACATCCAGAAATGTTCCTCGGGATGACTCATCACGCCGATCGACGCAGCCATCGGCGCGGCCTCCGCGGCGAGCGCCAGCGCGGGCAGCGTCGTGCCCGCGGGGAGATCGAGTTGGAGAATGACGATGTCGTTTTCAGGATCGGACGCCAGCGCCTCGCGCACCGCGAACACGCGCCCGTCGCGCATCAGCGCCGAGAGTCCGCGCGTGCCCTTTTCGCTCGCGACATGCAGACACGTCGCGATCACGCCGTTCTCCGAAATCACGAACCCGCCCGCCGCCACGCTGAACTCATCCTTCTTCGATTTTCCCTCGCGATAAATTTCGCCCAACATCAGCGTGCTCGCCTCCGCGCGCGCGGCGACTTCGGGCCACGCGCATTTCTCCGGGTTCACGGCGGGAAGCGCGGCGCTCCACTTGCGACCGTTCAGTTTCAGCGCACCGAGTTTGTTTTCCGCGAGAAGCCGGCGCGTTTCCTTTTCGAGAAAAGCGTCGAGTTCCAAATCGTCGAACGGCTTGCCCGTCTGTGGCGCGCGCGCGGCGGGAGCCGGCTCGGGCGCTGGCGGCTTCTGCTTTTCACGTGCAGTCGCGGGGAGAGCGATGAGACAGGCGGAGAGGATGACGAGGAAACACGAACGCATGGAACGCGGATGCTGTGAGCTTTCCCCGCCAAGCTCCAGATTCATTCGCGAGCGATCAACTCCGCTTCCGCGAGATTTGCATACTCGTACTTCGGAAGCACAAACTCGCATCTCATCGAAGCAGTCGAATGGGGAGCGACCGTGGCCGAAACATCTTGGTGAGCAAAAGGAACGAAACGCCCGGAGCGAGCCTGAGTATCGCGGGTCATGTGGCCAATGGTGATCCTCACTTTCAACGTCACCCGTGCGTCAGTGCCATTCGTTGCCAAGGTTGTCGCCGTGGCATGATCGCCGAGGGATTCGAGGGTGGGCCGTGCGATGCGGACTTCGGGGGTGAAGTACGCGCGGCAAACGAGGACGACCAGGCCAATGACAATGATCGCGATGAAAAACGGCCACGGAGAGTTCGTCTTCCTGAGCGCCGGATTGGCGGCAAGATTGCGCTCTGCGGGGTCGAACTTTTTGTTCATCGCGAGTCTGCTGTGCAGCGGCTATTTTCTCGCTTCCGGCGTCACTGTCACTTCCACGCGCTTGCCCTCGCGCTCGACGATCACTTTTACGGGCGTGCCGATCTTCACGGCGTCGAGCGCGTAGGTGTAGTCGTAGATGTTCGCGATTTTTTGCGCGCCGAATTCGACGATGACATCGCCGCCTTGCAGCCCGCCTTTTTCCGCAGGGCTGCCGCCGCGCACGCCGCTGATTTTCACGCCTTTCACCTCGGTCGTGTAATCGGGGATCGTGCCAAGATACGCGCGCAAGGTCTCGCGCCCGCCGCCGCCGGAATCGCTGCGCTCGACGCGCGCGAAGTCGGGCCGGTCGGGCGCGCTCGCGAGATCGACGATGATGTTTTTTGCGAAGGTCGTGATCCGCGCGAGGCCGTCGTAGTCGAGCTTGTCGGCGGTGTCGGTGGGGCGGTGGTAATCCTCGTGCGCGCCGGTGAAAAAATTCAGGACGGGAATGCGCTTCGGATAGAGCGAGGTCGTGTCGGTGGGAAGATACGGATCGTCTTGCAGCACGAGATTGAATCCGGCGGCAACGTTGCGTTTCTCCAGCAGCTTGCGCCAGACCTTCGACGAGCCGACGCCCTGCACGGTGAGTTTGTTTTCGCGCAGCCGCCCGACCATGTCGGCGTTGATGTAAGCCGCGACATTCTTCAAATCGAGCGGCGGTTTTTCAGCAAAGGCCGCGCTGCCGACGATCCCGATCTCCTCGCCGCTCCACAGCGCGAAGACAATGTTGCGTTTGAATTTTTCAGGATGCGCCTTCTGCTCCGCGGCGAGGTCCGCCGCGAGTTCCATCACGAAAGCCGTGCCGCTCGCGTTGTCATCCGCGCCGGGATGAATCTGATTTTCCTCCCCCGCGCGGGCCATCGAG
>JAYVRQ010000276.1:0-1867 GCA_043776145.1 Chthoniobacteraceae bacterium | reverse complement strand
CGTTCCATTGTTCGGACGACATGCTTAACAAGGTCTGGGAACTGTGCCGCTATTCCATCAAGGCCACGAGCTTTGCGGGAATCTATGTGGATGGAGATCGCGAGCGCATTCCCTACGAGGCCGACGCCTATTTGAACCAGCTTTCCCACTATTGCACCTCACCCGACACACAGATGGCGCGTGAAACCTTTGATCATTTGATGAAACATGGAACGTGGCCGACCGAGTGGTCATCGCACATGGTCTTCATGGCCTACGCCGAGTGGATGCAGACGGGTGATACAAAATGGCTCGCGGCGCGTTACGATTCTCTCAAGGCGAAGTTGCTTCTGGAGCGCGTTGGCCCGGACGGTTTGTTGCAGAGCGCCGAACAGCATATAAAGAGGGAGGACATCGTGGATTGGCCGAAGGGCGAGCGGGACGAATATGTCTTAACGCCGCTCAACACCGTGGTGAACGCGTTTAACCTGCGTGCCCTCACGCTCATGGCGAAAATGGGCAAGGCTATCGGGCGTGATACCGACGCGGCGGAGTTCGCGTCCCGCGAAGCCAAGACCCGCGTGGTGTTTCAGGAAAAAACTTTTGATCCGAAACGCGGTCTTTACCGCGACGGCGCGACCACCGATCATGTTTCCCTGCACGCAAACTTGTTTCCATTGGCATTCGGACTGGTGCCGGAGGCGAATCGCGGAAAGATCGCCGCTTGGCTGGCGCAACGCGGCATGAAGTGCTCAGTGTACCCCGCGCAATACTTACTCGAGGGACTGTTCGAAATCGGACAGGATCGGGCCGCCTTAGATTTGATGATCGCACCGGGCGACCGCAGTTGGCGACACATGGTGGATAGCGGGACGACGATTACGTGGGAGGCATGGGACAAGAAATACAAGCCGAACCAGGACTGGAATCACGCATGGGGCGCTGCGCCGGCCAATCTGCTGCCGCGCTTTGTCCTGGGCGCGCAGGCGCTCGCTCCCGGCTGGAAGCAGGCACTCATCAAGCCGCATCCCGGCTCGCTGACTTCCGCAAGCGGCAAGATTCCCACGCCACGGGGTCCGATTCTCGTGGAGTGGAAGCGCGGCGAGACCTTCACGCTTTCAGTCACGCTGCCGAAGGACATGACCGCGCAGATCGAACTACCGACGATCGCGAACGCCACGCAGGTTTTTTCCAATGGCAAACCCGTCGCTGCGACACTGGAAGGCGATTGGTGGATTCTGACGCAGGAGGTTTCGGGCAAGGTAGCGTTGGAAGTGAAATGAACCCGACGCCTTGAAGAGCGACTGGTAAGGGCACTTCAATCTCTCCATGGATGGCACCGTCGGAAGCCCGGACCGTTTCCGGCACGGCGCGGTGAAAAGCGAATTCCTGCAGGCCCGTGATGCGGGCAAAATGTGGGTGACGATGAGGTGAGGGATTCAGCGCTTGCCGGGGAGGCGATGCCAAGATATCTGGCACGCTTATGAGGATCCCCATTCTGTGCTCTTCGATTTGGGCCTGCGGCATCGCGGTGTTGCGCGGCGAGACGACCCCGCTCGAACAAGCCTTGCCCGAGGAAAAAGAGATCACCATCGCGTGCGAACTCACAACGTTGGAGCCCCACACGAATGTGCCCGTCTTCGGCTCCGCAAAAGACAGTGAGGCGGCGAAGGGCAGCTATCACTACAAGCTCTGGCTGCCGAAGGGCTATTCGGCGGACCCGCAGAAGCGCTGGCCCTGCTGGTTTATCCAATCGCCGGGCGGCAAAGCCGGAATGGGCGCGATGGGTGGGCGGCTGAAATCCTCCGGCTACGTGGTGGTGATGCCGCAGGAGGCAAAGAACGGCCCGTGGGAACCGATCGTCGGCTGCCTGCTCGCGACGCACGAC
>JAYVRQ010000275.1:0-1870 GCA_043776145.1 Chthoniobacteraceae bacterium | reverse complement strand
CCGTGCGCTGTGCTTCGGAGGGCATCCGGCTGCTCACGGCACCTGCACGGCCACGGTTCGATTTCATCGTAGCCGACACGCTGCATCCGGGCAGCGACTGGCATAGTCTCGCCGCGTTCCTTGCGAAACGAGGGCCGAGTGATGCACGCCTGATCCTGCTGACTTCGGCAAACCAGACGGATCACTCCTCGACCGCATTACCCATCTCCGCCGCACTTCTCACCAAGCCAGTCCGCGAGGCTAAACTAATCGAATCCCTGCTGCACCCTCCGAACCCCGGTGCTGACAGCACAGAGCCCGGCCAGTCCGCCACCGATGCAACGCCGCATGGTCGCAGGCTGAATGTCCTCATCGTCGAGGACAATGCGACCAATCGCCGCATCACGCGCACCTATCTCGAAGCATGGGGCCACACCGTCGTCGCCGCACATGATGGCACAGAAGCCATCCGCTGCTTCTCGGACGGAAAATTTGATCTCGTCCTCATGGACCTGCAGATGCCCCGGATGGATGGCATCGCCGCCACAGCGAGCATTCGCCAGATGGAGGCCAGCGGAGCGCGCGTGCCCATCCTCGCGCTCACGGCCAATGTGCTCAAAGGCGTCCGCGAAGAATGCTACGCTGCCGGGATGTGTGGCTATCTCGCGAAGCCCGTGCGTGAACATGAGCTGCTAGCCGCAATCGAATCCGTCGTGCCGGGACTCTGCGCAGTCTCGAAAATCGCGGATCAGCCGCTTCCGCAGATCCTGCCAGACGCTGTGGATCTTTCGCTTCCTTTCCAAGCGGAGGATCTCATCACGAGTGTCAATGGATCTCGGCAAACCCTCAATGGATTGATCGTGGATTGTCGCGACGGTGATTTTCCAGAGCTCTTCGGACAGCTCGCCGACGCTTTACAGGCGACCGATCTTCCGTCCGTCCAACGATCCGCACATGCCATCAAGGGAGTCATCGGAGTATTCCATGCCCCAGCGGCGTATGCCGCGGCCAGCCAGCTCGAACAAAGCGCGCGATCCGGCCATGCCGCGCTTCTGGAGCCGCAGGCAGAGGAACTTCTCCAGAAGGTATCCGAATTGCTCACTGCATTGGAGCGCTTCGCCGCAAGCTCCTCTCAATTCCGATGTGCGGCGTGACGCCGTTCGCTTCCGAAATCCTTTTCCAAAAAATGCCCGAAAGCTCACCCGCCATCCTGATTCTCGAAGACACGAGGACCGTCCAGAACTACATCCGCGACGTGCTGCGTCCGGTGGAGGCCCGCCACCCAATCCTCCTCGCGCGACGCCTGAAAGAAGCTCAAGCCATCGCGACCGGCACCGACATCGCGCTCTTCATCGTGGACATCGGGCTACCAGATGGTGACGGCATCGATTTTCTTTGCGAGATGTCGATGCTTCACCCGGAGGCTCGCGCACTCATCATCACCGCGACGCCAACGGAAGATTTCCGAGCACGGGCCAAGCAACTGGGTGTGCTTCATTTCATGGCGAAGCCGCTCGATCGCCGCGCACTGCTCGACGCAGTGACAAGCCTGCTCGCACCACCGAGCAGTTCCGAGGAAGGACGCACCGGCTTCGAGGCAACCCTTGGAGACCTGTCACCGATCGATATCATCCAGCTCAAATGCCTGCGTGGCGCGACCGGCTCCATCGAACTCCGTGAGGAACACCTCTTCGCCCAAGTATGGTTTGCAAATGGCGAAATCATCCACGCCGAATGCGCTTTTCCCGGTGCCGCGCACACCGGTCTCGCAGCCTTCCTGTGCCTCGCGACGTGGAGGACTGGCAGCATCCGCGACGTGCCCCGCCCCCGAGCCGTCCTGCAGACCATCCGCAAACCTTGGCAGCAGCTCATCATGGAAGTTGAGCCACAA
>JAYVRQ010000274.1:0-5996 GCA_043776145.1 Chthoniobacteraceae bacterium | reverse complement strand
GCGCCGCTCAAATTCATCCCCTTGAGATTGAAAGAACTCAGATTGAGGCTCTCCAGATTCACGCCCGTCACGTCCGCCGCCGCCCGCAGTTGGCGTTCGTCGATGGTGGAATTGCGCAAATCGGCATTGCTCAAATTCGCGCCGTCGAACTGCGCATCGAGAAAAAACGCCCCGTTGAAATTTGCTCCCGTGAGATTCGCCGAAACGAAGCTCGCTCCCTCCAGATGCGACTCGCTCAGATTCGCACCGATGAGCGAGGTGTTGTTGAAGCTCGTGAAGAGATACGAACCCTGGCTTCCATCCTGCCCCTCAAAGTCCGCGCCGCTGAAATCCTCTCCATCATAGTTTTGCCCCGGCGCGAGCATGATGGCTCGCGCGCACGGCGGTGCCAGCGCCGTCAGTGTGAGTGCCAGGGCGAGTGTCCATTTTGTGGTGCTGCGGCGGATTCCGCGTCCGGTTACGAGGCCGGTTTCTATCGTTCGGGCAAAGGTTGAGTACGTCAATTTGGCCGCAACTCAGTGCAGGAAACATACCCGGCGGGGCGGGCAAAGTTTGCTTGCGGCTGGCTGGATTCCGCTCCTGACTTTGATTTCTGACTCTTCCTCTCTCCGCTCTCGCCGACTACCACGTTCACACCCCGCTCTGCCATCATGCGAAAGACTGGCCGGTCGAGTTCGCCGCGCGCGCCGTGGCGCTGGGGCTCGGGGAACTCGGTTTCGCGGATCACAATCCGATGCCGGAGCCGTTCGACGACTGGCGCATGTTGCGCGGGGATTTGCCGCGCTATTTCGAGGAGGTGGAAAAGGCGCGCGCGCAATTTCCGCAGCTCACCATCCGGCTCGGGCTCGAGTGCGATTTTCTCGCGGGCCGCGAATCGTGGATCGAGGAACTGCGCGCGATGGCCGACTGGGATTTTTTCATCGGCAGCGTTCACTATCTCGGCGACGGGACGGAGGTCGATCATCCGCAGGCGCTCAAGCGATACGCGGGTGGCGAGACGGGCGCGATCTGGGATGCGTACTGGCCGACGTATGAGCGCGCGATCCGGAGCGGGCTTTTCGATTTCGTGGCGCATCCCGATTTGCCGAAAAAATTCGGCTTCATCCCCGCCGGAGATTTGCGCCGCTACTACGAACCCGTCATCGCCGCGCTCGCGGAGACGGGCACGCCTTTCGAGATCAACACCGCAGGCTGGCGAAAGCAGTGCGCGGAGCAATATCCCGCGCGCCAGTTTCTCGAACTCGCGCACGCCGCGAACGTCCCGTTGCTCATCAATTCCGACGCGCACGATCCCGCCGAACTGACCGCCGGATTCGCCGAAGCCGTCGCGCTCGCGAAGAACGTCGGCTTCACGCAGACCGCGCGCTTTCAGCGGCGAAAAATTTCGTTCGTCCCGCTGCCGTGAGACTCGTCGCGCGCGGGCACGTCATCGAATTTCCGCGCCGCCCGCTCATCATGGGCATCGTGAATCTGTGCGCGGATTCTTTTTCCGGCGACGGAATCGTGGACCTCGACCGCGCTCTCTCTCGCGCGCGCGAAATGGTCGGTGAAGGCGCGGACCTCATCGACATCGGCGCGGAAAGTGCGCGGACGAATCGCGCCGCGATGAGCGAAGACGAAGAGGCCGCGCAACTCGTGCGTTTCATCGAGCGATGGGATTCGCCGGTTCTACTTTCGATCAATACGTGGCGTCCCGCCGTCGCCCGCGCCGCGCTGAAAGTCGGCGGACATCTGCTGAATGACATCGGCGGTTTGCCGACTGACGAGAACGCGCGCATCTGCGCCGAGACCGGCGCGGCGCTGCTCATCATGCACAGCCTCGGCGAGCCGAAGGTGCCGCACACGCACGTCGGCTACGACGACATCATGGCGCGGCTCGACGATTTCTTTTCCGAAAAAATCGCGCTCGCCGAAGCCGCGGGCGTCCCGCGCGAAGCCATCGTGCTCGATCCCGGCATCGACTTTGCCAAGCAGCGCGACGACAACCTGCGCATCCATCGTGACCTCGCCCGCCTCGCGAAATTCGAGCGTCCGATCCTGCTCCCCATTTCCCGCAAAACGGTAATCGGCAAAGTGCTCGGCATCGAAAACCCCGCCGACCGCGACGCCGGGACGATCGCGTGTCTCGTGCAGGGGATGCTGCGCGGCGCGCACCTCTTCCGCGTTCACAACGTCCGCGCCGCCGCACAGTCCGCGCGGATCATCGACGCGGTGGAAAATTTCCGTGAGAAATTTTGACTTCGCGAACGGCGCGTTGCGTCATAGTGCGGACAAATGGCTGGCAAAATCCGCCCGCCGCTTCACACTCCAAACACATCCACCTATGAAACTAAAAACCCTGTTCAGCATTTTCACCACGCTTACCGTCGCCCTCAGCGCCTCCTTCGGCGCCGATGAAGACACGCCGCTCGCGAAAAACATGTCGGCGATGAACAAGTCGCTGCGCACGCTCAAGCGCCAGCTCGCCGACACCTCGAAGAAGGACGAAAACATCGGGATGGTTGAAAAGATCAAGACGAGCCTCGACGAAGCCGCGAAACTCCAGCCGAAGAAAACCAAGGACATTCCCGAGGCGGAGAAGACGGCCTATATCGAGAAATACAAGGCGCAGATCGCCGACCTCAAAAAAACATTCGACGGAATCGGGGCCGCGCTGAAAGCCGGCAAGCCCGACGATGCGAAGGCGCTCTTCGACAAGCTCTCGGAGCAGAAGGAAAAAGGTCACAAGGATTTCGGAGCCGACGACGAGTAAGCCGCGAGTCCTTCGCCCGAATCACTGAATTTGATGCAGCCCCGGAGCCATTTCCGGGGCTGCATTTTTTCCAGGGATTGCGTCCGGCTCACTGCACGATCAATTTTCACACATGACCCGCCAGCAAGTCCTCGATCTCTATTTCATGGATGCGCGCTCGAAGCTCATCGACCTCGCGGCGTTTCTGGATCGCGTCGATCGCGCGGAAGGCGAGCCGGATTTCCGGCTGGGCGCATTTCGCAAAGCACTCGAAGCATTACATCGCAGCGACCCCGACCGCGCAAAGGCGGTGCTGAACTCGCTCAGCGATCCGACAACCGAACCAATCGAAAAAGCGCCCGGCAAGGGAGCGGTCGGCGCGTGGCCGGGAGCAACCGCTTGATGCGACCCTCAACCCTGAACTAACCCCGTGCGCTACATCGAACCCCACGGCCACATGGTCAGCCGCACCACCGACGACTACGAGGCGATGGTCCTCGCGGGCTGCCGCGCGGTGTGCGAGCCGGCGTTTTGGGCGGGCTTTGACCGCAGCGGCGTGCAGGGATTTTACGACTATTTTTGCCAGCTCACCGACTACGAGCCGAAGCGCGCCGCCAAGTTCGCGCTGCCGCATTTCACCTGGCTCTGCATCAATCCCAAGGAGTCCGAGGACATGAAACTCGCGGACGAAGTGCTGAGCATCATCCCGCATTTTCTCTCGCGCGAAAACGTGCTCGGCATCGGCGAAATCGGGCTGAACAAAAACACGCGCAACGAAATGAAAGTG
Organism: Chthoniobacteraceae bacterium; assembly: GCA_043776145.1. Lineage (GTDB taxonomy): Bacteria > Verrucomicrobiota > Verrucomicrobiia > Chthoniobacterales > Chthoniobacteraceae > JANLQB01. The sequence continues at coordinate 2,478 of JAYVRQ010000274.1, read as the reverse complement.
CTCGAACAGCACATCGACCTCGCCGCGCGGCACGGGCAGATGATCCTCGTCCACACGCCGCATCTGGAGGACAAATTCAAAGGCACGCGGCTGATTCTCGATGCGTTGAAAGCCGACACGCGCATCCAGCCCGAGCGCACGATCATCGACCACGTCGAGGAGCACACGATCGCGATGGTGCTGGATGCGGGCTTCTGGGCGGGCATCACGCTTTACCCGGAATCGAAGAGCACACCCGCCCGCGCGATCGACATGTACGAAGTGTACGGCGGCCAGCGCGTGTGGCTGAACAGCGCGTGCGATTGGGGAAAAAGCGATCCGCTCGCGGTGCCGAAGACGGCCCTGGAAATGCGGAAGCGCGGGCATTCCGAGGAGACGATCGACGCGCTGATTTACGGAAATCCGATCCGCTTTCTCTCGCAAAATCCGCGCTTCCGGCTGGCGGCTCAGAATTGAATCTGGCGCGGAAACTTCGGGCAAAATTTGGAAGACTTTTGTCCTCGCGACGCCGCGCTCGTGAAAAAAGTCATCACCCCGGCGCGGTCGCAAAGCCAGACTTCGCGCGCACCCGCCGCGAAATACAACGCCTTTTTTTCCGCCATCTCGCGGCGCGAATTGTCGGGCGAGAGGACTTCGACACAAATTTCCGGTGCTTTTGTCAGACAGTTTTTCCGATGGGTGGCTGCTCTGCGCGCTCGCGAAATCCAAATGACATCGGCCCCTTTGACTCCGTCCGCAGTCGAGATCGGACACTCGGTGGTTACCAAGCCTTCGGGGAGCAGCGACGTGAGAAGGCGACCGATTTCAAATTGATAACCGCCGTGCGAAAAACCGGGTGGTGGATACATAATGATATGGCCGTGACGATTGGTTTCGACGCGGCCTTCAAACTTGGCGAGTTCCTGGACGATGAGCGGGTCGGTGCGCAGTTGCGTCCAGCGGCGCAGATTGAAGGCCGTCTGCTTTTCCTGGGAAGAAAGGTCGATGGTCAGAGTTGCCATGCGTCATGGATACACTTGCGCGACCGCGTTGCCAAGGTTTCAGCTACCCGGCTTCCACTCACCAAACCAATTCCCTGTGCGCGTCCTTGCCATTGATCCATCCCTGCGCAGCACCGGATTTGCGATTCTCGAAAAAATCGGCGGCAAGATGCGCGTGCTCGAATACGGCACGATCAAGAACAAGCCCGCGCTGCTGCCATCCGGCTGCCTCGTCGCGATTCACGAGCGGGTGCGCGACTTGATCGAGCTGCACGCGCCGGAGTGTGCGGCGTTCGAGGCGGTGATTTACGTGCAGAGCTTTCGCACCGCGATCACGCTCGGCTCGGCGCGCGGCGCGGCGCTGCTCGCGGCGGCGGGACGCGGGCTGCCGATTTACGAATACGCGCCGCGCCGGGTGAAGCAGTCCGTCGTCGGGCGCGGCGGCGCGGACAAAGGGCAGGTCGGCTTCATGGTGCGCGCGCTGCTCGGCCTCACGGAGACGCCGTCTGCCGACGCGGCGGATGCGCTGGCGATCGGGCTCACGCATTTCCAAACCGCCGAGAGCGCGGGGCGCGGACTGAACGCAATGGAGCGGATATGATTGTGCGCTGGCTCGGGCGAGTGAAGTTCGAGGACGCACTCGCATTGCAGGAGAAAATCGTCTCGCGGAAAAGCGCCGCGCGGGAAAGCGACGACGAATTGCTGCTGCTCGAACACGAGCCGGTATACACGATCGGTCGCACGCCCGATCAATCCAGCCTCCGCGGCGCGACGCACCTGCCGCATCCGCTCGTGCCAATCAACCGCGGCGGGCAAGCCACCTACCACGGACCCGGCCAGCTTATCGGCTATCCCATTCTCGATCTGAAAACGCGCGGCCGGGATTTGCACCGCTATCTCCGCGCGCTCGAAGATTTGCTCATCGAAACGCTCGCGGAGTTTTGCGTCGCAGGCGTACGCCGCGACGGGCTCACCGGCGTCTGGGTTGGGGAAAAAAAGATCGCGTCCATCGGCGTCGGCGTGCGCCGCTGGATTTCCATGCACGGCTTCGCGCTGAATGTCTGCGGCGACCTCGCGCCTTTTCACGCGATCACACCCTGCGGGATTTCCGGCGTGGAAATGACGAGCATCGAGCGCGAATGCGCGCGGGGGATCAGCGTCGAGCAATGCGCGCGAGCCGTGGAGGCCACCTTCCTGGCGAAGCCGGGCTTGGGCGGAATGGAATAGAACGCATCCAAAATCTAGGTGTGGAGCGAGCGGGCTGGGTGGGCCGCAAAATGAAACGCCGGCTGGTATCGCGCCTGCCTGGCTCATCCGTGCAATGTCCACATCCTCAGAAACATTCGTCGCTCCTTTCCGCGAGTTGCTCGGCAAAATCGCCGCGGAACTAACGATGGTTGAGGTCGGCAAAGACGGCGGGCTGCTTGCGCTTTTCAGCTTCGCGATGGAACTCGCGCAGACTGCGGACGATGGCGGCATTCCCGAGGCGATCCGCGCC
>JAYVRQ010000273.1:0-6016 GCA_043776145.1 Chthoniobacteraceae bacterium | reverse complement strand
TCGACTCAGCGGGGTGAGCTTGGCCTTACTGTGTGGGTTCATGCGGCGCCGGTGGTTGATGCGGTGTTGTTTTCACACCTCCACTTCACCAACTCCTCGCCGCATGAACAACCTATTGGAACGTCACAGCTAACCCGCCTCCCTTCGTTCTCACCAAACCGGCTCGTGAAAGCACCCCCAAACTCCTCATCGTCCTCCATCTCCTCTCCACCCTCGCGTCCATCTTGCGCGCCCAGACCGCTACACAAGCATGGGTCAATCGCTACAATCCTTTTCATGCCGGTGCCGATTACGCCGCAGCCGTAGCTCTGGATAGCGCGGGCAATATAGTCGTTACCGGCGAGTCCGTCGGCAGTGGCAGCAGCCGGGACTACTACACGGCAAAGTATGCCCCCAATGGGCCGCTGCTTTGGGAGAAACGCTACAACGGGCCAGCCAACGATAACGACAGAGCCTATAGTCTAGCGGTGGACAGCCTCGGCAACGTCGCTGTCACCGGCGAGTCCAGCAGTGGCGTGTCCGGCGGCGTCGGCACGTCCGATTGCTACACGGCAAAGTACGCATCCGCCGACGGGACGCTATTATGGGAAAATCGCCGTATCGGACCGGCGAACGGCTACTCTCGCGCCTACAGCGTGGCCGTGGACAGCGGAGGCAATGTGGTCGTAACCGGCAACATCGGTAACGGCTCAGGCAGTGCCTGCTTCACGGCCAAGTATGCCGCTGCCAATGGGGCGCTGCTGTGGGAGAAGCTCTACAACGGCTCCGCAACCTACATCACCAGCTCCGGCTTTTGCGTGGCGGTGGACAGCGCGGGCAACGTGGCGATCACCGGCGTCTCTCGCGATCTCAACGGCATCGGGGACTACTACACAGCCAAATACGCATCCTCCGACGGAACGCTGCTGTGGGAGCGGCGCTACAATGGTCCGGCCAATAGGAGCGACGCCGGCTACAGTGCGGCGGTAGATGGACTCGGTAACGTAGTAGTCACAGGGCGATCCCAAAACGCCACTAACTACGACTACTATACCGCCAAGTATGCCGCCGCAGATGGCGCGCTGCTGTGGGAGAAACGCTACAATGGTCCGGCCAACGGCTCTGACGCCGCGTATAGCGTGGCGGCGGACAGCGCGGGTAACGTGGTCGTCACCGGCCAGTCGGCCGACAATGGGAGCGACTTCTACACAGCCAAGTATGCCGACGACGATGGTCACTTGCTTTGGGAGGCGCGCTACGATGGTCCGGGCCACGGCGCGGACATCATGGCATTCGACAGCTCCCCCTATGCCGGAAAGCTAGCCCTGACGCCCGATGGTGGCGCGATAGTCTGCGGTCAGTCGCAAAATATACTTCCCGGGTTCGTCGACTACACCACTATCCGTTACGCCCTACCTGCTGGCGACGGCTTGCAGGATTGGTGGGAGCAGATGTGGTGGGGCACCACCGCCGGACACTCCTCGCCCGATGACTTCGACCACGATGGCATCCCCGAACTGCTCGAGATGGCCTTCGGCCTGAACCCGAAGCAGCCCGATGCGCTCCCTTCCCCGGTGAACGAAGGCGTTCAGGGGCAGTCAAGAAGCCCAATGTGCAATACACTCATCGGGCGCAAAATAGTTTCGTCATCGCAAATCCGCCGCGCCATGTTTCCGGCCATGCGTCACGAAACCAACCGCGAGCGAGTCGAACGGCTCATGGTCGAGCTTGGGCGGGCGGCGCGCGAGCCGGGCCGGATTTATTTCACGGGCGGGGTGTCCGCGATTCTCATCGGCTGGCGCGAGATGACTCTGGATGTGGATCTGAAACCCGACCCGGAACCCACGGGCATTTTCGAGGCGCTGCCGCGGCTGAAGGATGAACTCGAAATCAACATCGAACTCGCCGCGCCCGACGATTTCATTCCGGCGCTGGAAGGCTGGCGGGAGCGCAGTGTGTTCATCGCGCGGCATGGGCCGGTTGATTTTTCCCACTACGATTTTTACGCGCAGGCGCTGGCGAAGATCGAGCGCGACCACGACCGCGACCGGCGCGATGTGGAGCAAATGATCGGGCGCGGCCTGGTGCGGAAGGATCGCCTGCTGGAATGCTTCCGCGAAATCGAAACGCGACTCGTGCGCTTTCCCGCGATCGATCCGGGCGCGTTCGCGCTGCGCGTGCGGGCCGTCTGTGAACGATGAGTGCGATGCCAAATTTGCCTGGCGAGGATTTGATCCACGCGGGCCTGCGCGATGTCGCAGCGGGAGTGGAGAGCGTGGAGTCGCTGCTTGTGGAAATCGCCGCGTCGCATCTGCGCGAGAGCGGGCTGCCGGTTCCGGCGCTGCCGCCCGCGGCCCTCGATGCGGAAATTCGTCTGCACCGATTGCTCGCGCGCACCCACGGCGACGACGCCTTTGGGCGCTACAACGCCCTGCTGCGCCGGCTCGTCAGCTTCACGCGCGCGCTGGATGCGGCGGCTACGCGGCGAAAAAAAACAGCGCCGTGAGCGTGGCATTCGCAATCAGCATTGTGAGCAGCGACCACACGACGGAACTCGTCGTCGCGTGGCCCACGCCTTCCGCGCCGCCCTCGACTTCCAGGCCCATGTGGCAGGCGATGGTGATGATGAGCCACGCGAAGACGACGCTTTTGATGAGGCCGGAGTAGAGATCGAAGGCGTCCGAAAACTCGAGCGAGCGCAGCACGTATGCGGCAGTGGGAAAATCCAGCGCGTAGTGGCAGACGGACCAGCCGCCGGCCATGCCCACGCAATTTCCAAACACCGTGAGCGTCGGCAGCATGATGAGCATCGCGAGAAAACGCGGGACGATAAGGAAGCGGATCGGATTGATCGCCATGACTTCCAGCGCCTCGATTTCCTCGGAGACTTTCATCGTGCCGAGTTCCGCCGTGACCGCGGAGCCGCTGCGCCCGATGACGATGACGCCGATGAGCAGCGGCCCGAGTTCGCGCAGCAAAGACACGGAGACGAGGCCGGGCACGTAGCTGAGCCCGCCGAGTTTTTTCAACTCGCCCGCCGACTGCATCGCGAGCGTGAGCCCGATGCTGAACGAGGTGAGGCACGCCATCGGCAGCGCCTGCACGCCGATGAGCACCATCTGGCGGAAGACCTGCGCGACGCTCCACATCTGCCCGCGAAACGGCCCGAGCAGCGTCCAGAAAAGGATGCGGGCGTTCAGCGCAAAGTAGGCTTTCAAGCGGGCGGTGGGAGCAGCTTGGCGCAGGCGTCGTCGCGCGTGGCGACGATCGGCAGGATTTCGCCGAGGCGCACGAGATCGAAGATGGTTTTCACGCGCACGCTCAGTCCGAGCAGCGCGATCTTTCCGCCGAAATCCTGCGCACTGCGGACGTACTCGACGATCGTGGCGAGGCCGGAGGAGTCGATGTACGGCACTTCGGTGAGATCGAGCGCGAGTGCCGGCGTTTTCGCTTTCACGTATCCTTGCAGCACCGCGCGGAGTTCCGGCGACTGGTACAAATCGACCTCGCCTTCCAGCAGCAGAATCGGAAGTCCGGCGTGATCGATCGGGCGCAATTGCATGGCCGAGAGCGTTACCAGCGCGACGCGGGACGCGGAAGGCGAAAGTACCCGGCGCGCGCGGGATTGGCATTTCGCGAAAGGTGGTTTAGGTCTGCGCCACCATGAATTCACGCCTGCTCGCCGTTCTCGCCGTCCTCGTCCTCGCGATCTGCGGCGGGGCCATTTGGTTTTTGAACACGCAGCCGACTGCGCCCGTCGTGGACGTTACGCCGACGGCGGGCACCTCCGTCGCACCCGACAGCCAGAAGACCACGAAGACTCCCATGATCGTCGCGCGTCCCACACCGCAACCGGGAGCGAAAAGAGACGACAACGACCCCGATGACCGCCCGCGGAATCCCGCGAAACCGCTCGCCGATTGGGAAGTCAAAATCGACCAAGTGCTCCGCGCGAATGCCGACGAGGCGCAGACCGCGCAAATGCTCATCAACATGCTCCCGACGCTCCCGCCCGACGGCCAGGCCGAGGCCGCGCAACACATCTCGAATCTTGTGCTGGACAAGGATTACAGTCGCATCGCCCCGCTCGTGAAAAATCCCGGACTGTCCGAGGACGTGCTCGACGTTTTCGTGACGGACCTGATGAATCGCGAGGACGAAGTGAAGCTCCCCATCCTGCTCGACATCGCGAGAATTCCCAACCATCCGCATCACGAGGAAGCCGCGACCGACCTCCAGATTTTTCTCGATGAAGACTATGGCACGGACTGGGCGAAGTGGGATGCCGCGATGAAGTCGTATCTCAAAAAGCAGGCGGCGGAAAATGCCGCCGCGGAAAAAGAGGACGCCGCGGCAGCCCTGCTGCCGCCGAAGCGATGAAGCTCGTGATCGGCGCGAGCGGCGCGAGCGGTGCGATCTATTTGCAGCGGCTGCTCGCACGGATCGACCCGCTGGCGCACGAAGTGCATCTCGTCCTGACCGCCTTCGCGAAGCAGGTGATCGCCGAGGAAATCGGGGAACTGCTCGTGCCGGAAGGCGTGCGGCAGCACGGCGACAAGTCGATGAATGTCCCCTTCGCCAGCGGCTCGGCGCGCTTCGATGCGATGGTCGTCGTCCCGTGCTCGATGGGCACAATCGGGCGCATCGCCGCCGGCACCAGCGACACCGCGCTGCTGCGCGCGGCGGATGTTTTTTTGAAAGAGCGCCGTCCGCTCATCCTCGTGCCGCGCGAGACGCCGTGGAATCTCATCCACGCGCGCAATGTCGTGACGCTCATCGAAGCCGGTGCGACCGTGATGCCCGCGTCGCCCGGATTTTATTCGCGCCCGCAGACGGTCGAGGAAGTCGCGGATACGGTCGTCGCAAGGATTCTCGACCAGCTCGGCCTGCCGAATCCGGGTACGTTTCGCTGGCAGGAAAAGGAATGACTCCCGAGAGGAAAGCGCGCCTCCTCGGAGCGGTCGGTTCGTGGCTGATGCGCGCGTCGCTCATCACACTGCGTTTTCGTTTTGAAGACCGCGCGCGTGTGATGGCGACGCCGCCGGAGAAGCCGCTGCTCTGGGCCTTCTGGCACAACCGGCTTTTCGTGATGCCGTATGTCTTCGAGCATTTTTTCCCCGGACGCCCCGGCGCGGCGCTCACGAGCGCGAGCAAGGACGGCGAAATTCTCGCGGCATTCCTCAATCGTTTCGGCGTGCGGGCGATTCGCGGATCGAGTTCGCGCGGCGGCGCGCGCGCGCTCGTGGAAATGAAGCGCGCAATCGAGGACGGCTACATCATGGGCATCACGCCCGACGGTCCGCGCGGCCCGCGCTACCACTTGAATCCCGGCGTGGTGAAGCTCGCGCAAGTTACCGGCGGATTTGTGCTGCCCGTCCGCATCTCCTACTCGCGGTTTTGGGAGTTGAAAAGCTGGGACGGGTTCCGCATTCCGAAGCCGTTCGCGACCGTCGAAATCACTTTCGACACGCTGCACAAAGTTCCGGCCACGGCGGATGACGCGGAGTTTGAAGTGGAGCGCGTGAGGATGCAGCAGATGCTTGCCGCGGAATAAATCCCCCGCGAAATCGCGTTGCGTTCGGCGGCGCGGAACGCGCATCGTCCAGCGCGTATGCAGCTCATCGACGGCAAACTCATCGCGCAAAAATCGAACGAGGAATCGCGCGCCGCCGTCGCCGAATTGCGCGCGCGCGGTTTCACGCCGGGACTCGCCGTGGTGCTTGTCGGTGATGATCCGGCTTCGGCGGCGTATGTCCGCGCGAAGGACCGGAAATGCCACGAACTCGGAATGCACTCGGTGAAACACGAACTGCCCGCCGCCACTGCGCAGGCCGATCTCATCGCGCTCGTGCAGCGGCTGAATGCCGACCCCGCGATCCACGGCATCCTCGTGCAGTCCCCGCCGCCGCCGCACATCGACGAGCGCGCCGTCATCGACGCCATCGACCCGCGCAAGGATGTGGACGGTTTTCATCCCGTGAATGTCGCGAAGCTCGTGCTCGGCGATGCGGATGGCTTCGTGCCCTGCACGCCGCTC
>JAYVRQ010000272.1:0-23056 GCA_043776145.1 Chthoniobacteraceae bacterium | reverse complement strand
ACGCGCGGTCGCGCAGGGTTTCGAGTTTGGAAAGGCCCGGCGTGCTTTTGAAAAAATGCGCGGAGACGATCAGCTTCACGCCGCGCGCGCGGGCCTCGGCGATGGGTGCGGCGAGCGGGCGCACGGAGCGCAGTTCGATGTCGATGAATTCCGCCACGGGCAAAAATTGTCGGTACAATTCCGCGCGCCGTGCAAAGGAAAGCGCGCCCGCGCCACCCTCGGCGGGATGCCGCACGGTGACGATGAGCGGCGCGCAAAGTCGCGGCGCGGCGTGCCACAATTTCCGGGGATCATCGGCAAAATGATCCACGCGCAATTCCAACAGATCCACGGCCCCCCGCTTCAACCCAAGCGCGCAGCGCAATGCAGCGGGACTTGGAATCGTCCCGACCACATGGCAATTATTCTGTAAGTCGCGCCGGTTTTTGCTGGCACTGTTGGCGCGACTGGCGCGAATCACACCGCGCGCCGTTTCCAGATCGTTCACGCCGCACCTAATGCTCGACCGCAAAGAAGAACTCAACCGCCAAATGCAGCAGATCCTCGACGGTCTGCTGATGGTCGTCGCGTTCTGGGGCGCGCATACGCTGCGCTTCATCGGGAACAACTGGTTCCCCTCCGACAAGCAAATCGGCCCGTTCAGCGACTTCCAGTGGCTGCTTTTCGTCATCATGCCGTTCGGCCCGATCATTCTGGAATTGCAGGGCTTCTACACCCATCTCCTCCACAAATCCCTGCCGCGCTCGATCGGTCAGCTCGGGCGCACGGCCTTCTGGCTCGGCCTCCTCATCGCGGCGGCGGCGTATTTTTTGAAGCTCCATGTGCCGAGCCGCGCGGTCATGCCGATGTTCGCTGTGCTCGCCGCGACCGCGCTGCTCACCCGCGAGCGCATCTCGGTCATCCGCTACCGGCGTCGTTTGAAAGAGGAGGACTTGCGCGAGCCGGTGATCCTCGTGGGCACGATCGCCGACATGAAGGCGCTTCGGCATTCCTTCACGCCCGAGCAGGTGATGGACACGAAAGTGATGGCCGAATTCGATCTCGAAAACCAGCCGCTTTCCGACCTCATCGCTGCGCTGCACGAGCACTCGGTCAGTCGCGTGATTTTCGCCGGCGGACACGGCCAGATCAGCCGGCTTCAGGAGGCGATCGGTGCTTGCGAGACGGAGGGCGTCGAGGCCTGGCTGGTCGCCGATTTCATCCGCACCTCCATCGCGCGGCCCGACTTCGATGTCTTCGGAAAACGCCCGATGCTCGTCTTCCGCACCACGCCCGATGTGTCGTGGTCCTTGCTGGTAAAGGGATTCATCGACCGCATCGGCGCGTTCATCGTGCTGGTGCTCGCGTCCCCGGTGCTCCTCCTCGTCGCGCTCGGTATCAAGTTTTCCTCGCCCGGCCCCATCGTCTTCCGGCAGGCGCGCAGCGGGAAAAATGGGAAGCCCTTCACGATGTATAAATTCCGCTCGATGCGCAGCGACGCCGAGATGCAGCGCGATGAACTCGTGCGCTTCAATGTGATGAAAGGCCCCGTTTTCAAAGTGGAAAACGACCCACGCGTGACGCCCATCGGACGCTTCCTGCGCAAGACGAGCCTCGACGAATTTCCCCAGCTCCTGAACGTGCTCAAAGGCGACATGAGCCTCGTCGGCCCGCGCCCGCTGCCCATCTACGAAGTCGAGCAATTCGCGAACACCGCCCAGCGCCGCCGACTCTCGATGAAGCCGGGCCTGACGTGTCTCTGGCAGGTGAGCGGGCGCAATCAGGTCACGGACTTCGACGACTGGGTGCGGCTCGACCTGCAGTACATCGACAACTGGTCGCTCTGGCTGGATTTCAAAATCCTGCTCAAGACCATCCCCGTCGTCCTCTTCGGCTGGGGCGCGCGCTGAGATTTTTTGGAAAGCGGACACGCGCGGGTTGCGTGGCGCGTCTAAAGTGAGCGGAAATTTGCGGACCCCGCACTTGTCTGCCATTATCCGCGCGGAACGACGTGCTTCACGGAAGAAGCCGAAATTCCCACTCATGCGACGCTCCCACGTTCCCCACATTTTTGCTTTCATCGCCTTCCTCTGGACGGCGTGCTTCGTCGCGACTCCGTGCGCCCATGCCGAGATCACTCCCTCGTTTCCACACCAGACCGTCCTTTCCACGAATCAGCCTTTTGGCTCCGCGATCGTCGTCGCGGATTTCGATGGGGACGGGCGGCCCGATGTGGCGGCGGCGTCGCTTTACGACAGCCAGATCGCGTGGTACCGCAACAAAGGCAACGGCATCTTTTCACCGCCGATCGTGATTTCCACGACAGCCTCCGGCCCCTGGAGCCTCGCGGCGGCGGACATCGACGGGGACGGGCGCATCGACTTGGTTTCGGGTTCGCTCTTCGACATCAAGATCGCGTGGTACCGCAATCTCGGCGGCTCCCCCGGCGTGTTGTTTGGGAGCCCCGCGAACAACCAGCGGATCATCCATGAGGATTCCTCCGACTTGTCGATCTTTACCTCGGTGGCGGTTTCCGACCTCAACGGAGACGGCCTGCCCGATGTCGTGGCGGCGATGCAGGCGGAGAACAAAGTCGTCTGGTATCGCAATCACGGCGGCGGGGATTTTCACTGGTCGGCCGCGAACCCGGCCGCCAACCAAAAAGTCATTTCGACCGCCGGCAACTCTCCCTCCGGCGTTGCCGCGGGGGATCTCGACGGCGACGGCATCGCCGATCTCGCCGTCACGTCCTTCAACGACCACACGCTTGCGTGGTTCAAGGGCGCCATCGGTGCCACTGGCGGCGTGAGCTTCACCCGGCATGTGATCTCCACGAACCAGCTCGGCGCCTACGCCGTCACTATCGCGGACCTGAATCACGATCAGCGCCCCGACCTCATCTGCGCCGCGCCGCATCGCTTCGCGATCACGTATTTCAGAAATCTGACCGGGACGCCGGGTGCGGCAGAGCCCTTTTTTGGACCCGAGCAAATCGTCTCGGATCAGGCGCGGGCAGTGGAATCCATCGCCGCCGCCGACCTGAACCGCGACGGAAATCCAGACATCGTTTCCGCGCTGCTGGATGAGAATAAAATCGTCTGGAACTCCGGCAGCGCGCCCGATGAAAACGGCGGGATCACTTTCGGCCCGCAGCTGCTGATTTCGGGCGAAGTGAGCGGGCCGGCCGCCGTGGCCGCGGTGGATTTCAACGGCGACGGCATCGCCGATGTCGCCTCGCTTTCGCAGAACGACAGCAAGGTCGCGGTTTATTTCAACAACATCCAGTTCTCTCCCGATGAGACGCTCGCCCCCACGCTCATCGCCCCGTCGAGCGGCACGGCCACGACCAATCTGGTCGCGATTTCCTACACGCTGCCGGAAGATGCGCTTGCCGGTTCGGTCAAGGTTTCCTTCACGAGCGGCGCGGTTCTCCGACAGTTTGTGCTCGCGTCCGGCGGCGGCACTGCGGGCTCCCACGTTTTCAGCTTCGCTCCGGCGAAGCCCACCGCGTCGTCGGAAATTGCCAGCGGATCCTCTTCCCTCGAAAATGGCACCTATGACGTGACCCTTTCCTATCAAGACGCCGCAGGAAATCCGGCTGCCATCTCCCAGCCCGCGAGCGGTGTTGTAATCGAAGTTCCTGCGCCGCCCCAGCCGCCCGATCCGGGAACGACTCCACCCGATCCGGGAACCACCCCGCCCGTTGTCGTGCCCGATCCGGTCGTGCCCGCTCCCACGGAAGTTTCCACCTCCATTTTGGTAAAAAAAGGCGACCCCGTGCCCGGTGCCGGCGAGACGGGAAGCGACGTGCCCGCCGATGCGATCTTCCGAGCCTTCGGCGTGCCTTCGCTCAACGCCGCCGGCCATCTCGCCGTCACCGCCAGCTACACGTCCGGCGTGGGCGTGCGCCCCGTCATCCTCGGGCCGGCGCGCGATGGCCGGACTGCGGTGCTCGCCGGAGCGGGGGATACCATCCCAAACGCGACCGGTGCACCTGCCAGTCATCAGCAATTTGAAAGTTTCAAGGACGTGCTGCTCGACGATGCGGACACGATCGCCTTCATCGCGACGGTGAGCGGAGATGCTGCGGCGCGAAAATCCGTCAGCGCAAAAAATGATCGCGGCATCTGGACGAACGGGGGCGACGGCCAGCTCCGCCTCGTCGCGCGCGAGGGCGAAGCCGCGCCGGGCGTCGCCGCGAAGTTCGAGGCGTTCACTTCCGTCGCATTGAGTCCCGCTTTTTCCCCGGAAAAAACCCAGGTCGCCTTCGTCGCGCGTCTGCGGGGAGCGGGTGTGCTTCCGTCGAACGACGAAGGGCTCTGGATTCACCGAAGCTCCTCCGCCGCCGACGGCGCGCTGAAACTGCTGCTGCGCAAAGGGCAGAAAATTGCGCTGCGTGGCGGCGCGTCCAAGCGGATCCAATCGTTCATCGCGCTCGCGGCGAATGGCGGCACAGCGGGACACGGCCACGGCGCGGTTCCCGCAGGCATCGCCGCCCGCGTCCATTTTTCGGACGGCGCGCAGGCGCTCGTCCGCATCGCCGCCGACGGCGGGATCGACGCCATCGCGATGACCGGCGACACCACCTCTGACGCCGGCGCGGCGCTCGTGAAATTTGGCCTGCCCGCGCAGAACATCGGCGGCGACGTGCTCGCGAAAGTGCTGCTCGATCGAAAAAAGAAAATCAGCGCACTGCTCTTCGCGCCGGCAGCGGGCGACGCCAGCATCCTGGTCCGCGAGGCCGACGCGGCACCCGGCCTCGACGGCGCGACCTTCGCGGGTTTCAAATCCGGCATCATCAACGCGGATCGAAACGCCGCCTTCATCGCATCGGCGGGGGACGCTGGCGGAATCTGGTTCGCGAGCCCGAGCGCCGCCCCCGTCCTGATCGCCCGCGAAGGCGCGCAGCCACCCGACATCGCCACCGGCGCGCAGTGGAAAACTTTCCGATCCCTCGCGCTGGCCGACGGCGCACACGGCCCCGTCTTCCTCGCCGACCTCGCCATTCCCAGAGCGGGAAAGCGCAACCCCGCCGGAATCAACGCCGCCAACGACACCGGCGTCTGGGCAGTCGATTCCAAAGGCGCGCTCCGCCTCGTCGTCCGCGAGGGCGACACTCTCGCCGGAACCACCAGCCCCATCCGCGCGCTCACCCTGCTCGGCAACGTCGGCGGCTCCCCCGCCCAAACGCGCAGCTACAATGCCCGCGCCGAAATCATCTACCGCGCGACTCTGAGCGACGGCTCCGAAGTGATCGCCAAAGCGCAGTTGCCGTAAAGGCCGCGGCGCTCCCAGTTTTCCCCATCGGTCTTCATTCACCTCCGCCCAAACTGAGCGATGATTGCCAGAAGCTGAGCCACGATTGCAAAAGGCTGCGTGGCGATTTCCGCCCACCTTGCGGGCGCTGCAAGAGGCCGAGTGTCAATTGCAATCGACTGAGCGACGATTACCAAGGGTTGAATGGCGATTGTTATCCACTGCGGAGTCGTTGCAGACGCCTGAGCCAGCGTTGCAACCTCCCGAGACACGATCACAAAGCCCTGAGTGAGCATTGATCGCCAATTTTAGCTTTCCGGCCCTCGTTTTACAAGATGCGGGTCAGACGCGGAGGAAGATTCCCCGGTGGTAAAGGAAGCGCGCGAGCAGGATGCTGAAAGTCATCCCGGCGAGGGCGGTGACGAGTTCGCCGGTGCCGGGGTGGATGGTGGCGTTGAGGAATTTTTGGACGTCGCCGCCGGTGAAGCGCGAGGCGAGTTTCGCAATATCGACGAGGTTGCCGACGAAGTAGAGCGTGATGGGATTCATGCCGATCCAGACGAAGGGCTGCGCCCACTTTCCCCGGCCGAGCACGTCGATGATGCCGTAAAAGAGGCCGAGCAGGACGGCGCTCCATCCGCCCGCGAGCAGGACGAAGGAGGAGGTCCAGATTTTTTTGATGATGGGAAATCCAGCGGCATCCCACGCATAGCCTGCGGCGATGAGCAACGCGCCGGTCCCGATGAAGCACGCGACTTTTTTCCGGGCCGGTGCGCCGCTTTGCAACAGCAGCCCCGCGAAGACGCCGAGCAGGCAGGTGCCGACGGCGGGGAGCGTGCTGAGCAAGCCTTCGGGGTCGTGGTCAGTGTTGTATTTGCGGCCCGGCAAATACTGGCTGTCGAGATAGTCGGAAAGATTGTGGCGCTCGGCGAAATGGTCCGCGCCTGCATCGGGCGGCGGCGCGAAATTCAGCAGCGCCCAGTATCCCGCGAGGATGGCGATGCACGCGGCGAGGAGGCCGCGCGGTTTTAGAAAAAGGAAGAGCAGCCCCGCGCCGAGATAGGCGAAGGCGATGCGCTGGAGCACGCCGAGCCAGCGCACGCTGGCAAAGCCGCTCGCCCATCCGCCGTTGTAGATGACGCCGAGGGCGAAGAGCAGCAGCGCGCGGACGATGACCCGCCGCGCGGCGATGGCGCGGCCTTCGCGCGCGACGATGCGCGTGAGCGAGAAGACGAGCGACGCGCCCGCGATGAAGACGAACATCGGGAAGATGAGGTCTTCAAAATGAAAGCCCTCCCAGCGGACGTGATCGAATTGGTCCGCCAAAAATGGCGCGGGCTGCCCGTCGCCAAAAGCCTTCATCGCTTTCGCGAGTCCGCCGCCGCCGACGATCCAGAGCATCGTGAATCCACGCAGTGCATCGAGCGAGACGATGCGCGGCGGGGCGGGGGAGGCGTCGTTCATGCGCGGGAGGGAAGCAGGCCGTGGCGCGTGCGGCAAATGCAAAGCGGTTCGATGGCGATTGCCTCTGCCACGCACATTGGGTGTAACGTCGGGGCAATGACTGTTCCAGACGGATCGACGGAAATGGATGTCACGCGAATCCTGAACGCCATGCGTGCGGGCGAGGCGGGTGTCGGCGATCAATTGATGGCCGCGGTCTATGCGGAGTTGCGCCGGATCGCGGCGGCGAAAATGGCGAACGAGCCGCCGGTGCATACGCTTCAAGCGACGGCCTTGGTGCATGAAGCGTGGCTGCGTCTCGGCGAGCAAACCTTTGAAAACCGCGCGCACTTTTTCTCCGCCGCCGCCGAGGCCATGCGCCGCATCCTCGTCGAGCGCGCGCGGCGCAAAGCCGCTCCGAAACACGGCGGGGGCGCGGAGCATCGCGATCTGGCGGAGATCGAAATCGCCTCGCCTATCGCGGATGGCGACGAACTGCTCGCCGTCCACGAAGCCCTCGAAGCCTTCGCGCAGCACGATGCCCGCAAGGCCGAACTCGTGAAGCTGCGTTACTTCGCCGGACTGTCTTTCGAGGAGGCGGCGGAAGTGCTCGGCGTGTCCGTCATCACCGCGAAACGCGACTGGGCCTACGCCCGTGCCTGGCTGCACCATGCCCTGGGCGCGGGCTGAGCGAAGGTTCGTGCCGGTCAGCGTGCCCGCCTTCATCGCCGCGAAAATTCTTCGCGCCGGATGATACGATTTCCGCGCGGATTTCGCATGTAGGGGAAAGCAGGCGGCGCATGGGCGGTGACTGCTGGATTTCGCCGCGAACACCTTCGCGTTTTCCGTCGATGGGACTAACTCAAGTGCGTTCGCATTTCCGTCGGGCGAAGTCTCCGATGTGTTAGTGCGCGAGTCCCTCATCACTTATGCCTTCGCCGACACGGCGACGAATCACCGGAGCGATTTCACCGCCTACTACGACAACGTCTCTGCCGTCGCCACGCCCGAGCCGACGAGTGGCGTGATGCTAGGTCTCGGGAGCATTGCCTTAGTTAGTTTTCGGCGGCTGCAAGTAACTCGATAACTCTGCACATTTCGGGGAAAAGGAAGCGGCGACTTCCAGCGGGGAACGCTGCCGTCGGTCATATTATGTGATCGGCGGCTGCTTGCTGACGACGCGGATTTTTTGGGAAGGGGCGCGCGTGTTCCGGGGAGCGCGCGCGTCTCGCGTGCTGGTCTTCGCGTCTCGCGGAGACGGACTTCCAAAACGCATCGCCACAGAATTCGTTCACGCAAACCAAAACGACACGTTAGGGAAGTTCGTTTCGGCGGGACGCCGAAACCAGCACGCGAGACGCGCGCGCTCCCCGGAACACGCCACCGCGCGTTCACTCTGAAATGGGCGCGCGGGAAAATCGCTGATACGATTCGGCGTCCGTTTTCGCATGAAGTAAAAGAGAACCACTTACCCGCCATCGAAACACCATCCACCATCGAGGAGCGTGAGATTTTCGCCGTCGCCGCCGCGCTGCCCGCGGCGGAGCGGCCCGCGTATCTCGATGCGGCGTGCGTGGGACGGGCGGAAATGCGCGCGCACCTCGAGGAGTTGCTCGGGGCGCATGAGGGCAGCGGGTTCATGGAATCGGAGGAACGCTTCGCGCACTTGAAGCCGGAGGAAAGCGGCGAGCGCATCGGCTATTACAAGCTGCTGCAAAACATCGGCGAGGGCGGCTTCGGCACGATTTGGATGGCGGAGCAGGAACAGCCCGTGCGGCGGCGCGTGGCGCTGAAAATCATCAAGCTCGGCATGGATACGAAGGAAGTCATCGCGCGTTTCGAGCAGGAGCGGCAGGCGCTGGCGATGATGGATCATCCGAACATCGCGAAGGTCTTCGACGCGGGTGCGACGCAGTTCGGTCGTCCGTTTTTCGTGATGGAATTGGTGCGCGGAATCAAGATCACCGACTACTGCGACCGCAACCACCTGCCGACCGCCGAGCGGCTCCATCTCTTCATCGCCGTCTGCCACGCCGTGCAGCACGCTCATCAAAAAGGCATCATCCATCGCGACCTCAAGCCCTCGAACATCCTCGTCACGCTGCACGACGGCGTGCCCGTGCCGAAGGTGATCGACTTCGGCGTGGCGAAGGCGACGCAATCCGTGCGGCTCACCGACCTCACGCTCTTCACGCAGTTCGAGCAAATGATCGGCACCCCGCTCTACATGTCGCCCGAACAGGCCGAGATGAGCGGCCTCGACATCGACACGCGCAGCGACATCTACAGCCTCGGTGTGTTGCTCTACGAACTGCTCACTGGCCGCACCCCTTTCGACCCCGAAGAGCTGATGCAAAAAGGCTACGATGAAATCCGCCGCACCATCCGCGAGCAGGAGCCACAGACGCCTTCGATGTTCCTGAAAACGATGGCCGCAGAGCGCCGCGCGACCGTCGCCCAGCACCGTCAATCCGACCCCGCCGCTTTAACGAAAATCGTCCACGGCGACCTCGACTGGATCGTGATGAAGGCGCTCGAAAAAGACCGCGCGCGCCGGTACGAAACGGCAAACGATTTGGCGAAGGACATCGAGCGCCACCTCGCCAGCGAACCCGTGCTCGCCCGCCCGGTCAGCCAGTTCTACCGCTTCCGCCGATTGGTCCGGCGAAACCAGCTGGCCTTTGCCGCCGCTGCCGCCGTCGCGTTCGCATTACTCGCGGGAATGACGGGCGTGATTCTCGAATGGCGGCGTGCGGAAACGGCGGAGCGCGGGATGCGCGAACGTCTCGCGCACGAGCACGTCCGCACCGGGCTGCGCATCGCGGAAAATGGCGACTCGTTGCGCGGGCTGCCGCATTTCGTCGAAGCCCTCCGGCTCGGCTTCGGCGATGCGGCGCGCGAGCGGGTGACGCGGCTGCGCTTTGAAACCACGGTGCGCCAGTCCCCGCAGCTCGCCCAACTTTGGCTCCCGGAGCAGGCGGGCGAAATGCAATTTGCGGACGAAGCCGGAAGAGTCGTCATCAACGATGGCTCGGATACTCGCGTGTGGGACGGGCTCACGGGCGCGGCCCTTTCACCACCGCTGCGCGAGACCAGCGAAGTCCGTGCGATGTGGACCGATCCGCGCGGCACGCGCGTGGTCACGAGCACGCGCGACGATCGCATCCGTGTGTGGGATGTCGCGACGGGCGTGGTGCTGACCACGGTGCCGGGCGAAGCGCATGTGCGCGCCGTGCTCGGCGGGCCGCGGCTGCGCGTGGCCGTGTGGCAGCGAACTGGCGGCACCGTGACTTGCCTTTCCGCGCTCGAGGGCACGGCGGACGCCACCTTTTCGCAGAGCGAAGAAATCCTGTGGTCCGTCGTGTCGCCCGATGGTTTGCGCGTGCTCGCCTCCACGAATCGCACGCTACTCCTCTGGGATGTCGAGTCGCGTGCGCTCGTGGTGCCGCCCGTGGATTTCGGCGGCGTGCCGGACTTCGGCAATTTCGATCCATCGGGCCAGCTCGCCGGATTGCGCGTGAAACACGAGGACGGCATCGCCGTGTTCGATCTCAGGACCGGTGCGATCGCCGCGCGCGGCGCGACGAAAAGCATCGGCAGCATCCGCCACGCGTGGCTCGATGGAGGACGCTGGGTGGTGCTTTCACGAAAGGCCACGGGCACGGCGCTGCGCGATGGCGTCACCGATGATCTGCTCTTCGATGCGAGCGTGGGTGCGGGCACCACCACCTCGGATTTCGCCGCACGGCGCGGGGTCTTCGCGCTCGCGGGGGCGACCGGCGCGTCGCAGATGTGGAACGCCGACACGGGCCAGACGATCACACCGCGAATGTGGTCCGCCGGGCGGACCAATCGCATCTTTCTCAATGCCGATGCGACGCGGTTCGTCATTTCGACCAACGAACCTGCCGTGCGACTTTGGGAAATGTCGGCGCATGGCGAAGCGGTGTGGAGCGCCGTGGAGAGCGCGCCTGCTCTCACGGCTTGGTGGAATGGCGGGCGTTTGTTTTCGGTGGGTGCGGATGCGCGACTCACGGTGCGCGATTCCGTGAAAGGCGCTCTCGCAGGCGCAGCCATCGCGCTCGACGAGGCGGCCACCTGCGCGGCGGTGGATGCCGCGGGTCGCGCGCTGCTCATCGGCGGCACGCACGGGGCGCGCTTGTGGGATGCGGGGACGAGGCAGCCCGCCGGCCCGCTGATCTCTCGCGAAAGCGCAGTGCGCGCGGTGGCATTGAGCGCGGATGGCCGTTGCGCGGCGCTGCTTTTTGAAAAAGTCGCGCTGCTCTGCGATCCCGCAGCCGGCGTGATCAGGCACACCATTCCGCACGAGGCGGCGCGGCATTGTCTGCTCAGCGCGGATGGCACGCGGCTCGTCACCGTTTCGGATGTCGCCGTGCAAGTCTGGGACACGGCCACGGGAGCGCCGATCAACCAATTGCTAGCGGAGCCTGGAGGCTGGCACAATCCGGGCGTGCAGTTCGATCCCCAAGGCCGGCGGATCGCCCTTTGGTGGGGTGCGCAACGTGCGCGGACGGGTCGTGTGCGCGTGTTCGATTCGGCCACCTTTCGCGAACTGCCGATGCGGATCGAGCATACCACGGAGGTGACGCATGTGGCATTTTCGGCGGATGGCACTCTGCTCGCCACCGCCACGAACGATCAGCGTCTCTGGGTGTGGCGGATGAGTGATGGGCGGCTTGCGCTCCCGCCGATTCTGCACGACGACCGGATCAATGGCGTCGGCTTTTCGCCCGATGGACACTTGATCTGGAGCCGGTCGAGCCGCGTCATTCGCACTTGGGAAACGTCCACCGGCGACGCGGTCGCGCCCGCGCTGAATCACGTCGGCCCGCCTCCGCCCGCGCGGCGGCGCACCGCCACGGGGTCCGTCATCACGGATGACGACGAGGAGTTGAAAGTCGCGTGGAGTGCGGACTCGCGCGTCGCAAGTTGCGACAGTCGCGGCGGTGTGAACGTGTGGGATTTCCGCGACGGTTCGCGCACGCTCGTGGAGATGGAGGCGCAGGCGCGCGTGCTCTCGATGCACCGCATCGCGCCGGGCGGCGGCCTCGTGCCGCTCACGCACGAAGAGCTACGCGCGGCGTGGGCGGCGACGCATCGCTGACAGCGCGGCGGCGGCCAGCAGCGCGCCCGTTCCCGGCTCGGGAGTCGGCGCAAAGATGCCCGCTTTTACCGCCACGTAATCCACATCCGCGGCACCCATCTGCGCGCTGTTTTCAAAGCCCATCGCGAGATAGGTCTGCGTCGTCGAAGCACCGCCTTCCTGCCCGGTGCCCACCGTCAAATCGAAGCGCACGGGAGTGAACGCGCCATCCGCGTAAATCTCGACGCGATGCGAGCCGCCGCCGCTCGTGTCCGCCGCGATGGTGATCCAGAACTCGTGCCATTGCGACCAGTCGATGACGGGCAGGAAGTTGGTGGTGCCGCCTTCGAGCGTCCACGGATCGACATCCTTGATGGCCGTCGCGCCGTTGCGGTTGTTCATCGTCAGTGCGCTCGCGCCGAAAAGCGTCCCGCTGCTGTAGCGGTCGGCGGGGGTTGTCGGTGAAAAACCGATGCTGCCGCTGATCGCACCATGCAGACCGATGAAGCCCTTGCCGTCATCCGCATTGAGGCTGCCGTTCGGAGACCACGCGGCGCCACCTGGAACCGTGTTGTTTTCGCCGACGTTCACCGTGCTCGGATACTGCGGGTCGAGCGGCCCGGTCGTGGCGACGCGAATGCGAAACGCGAGCGTCAGGCCGGTCTCGAGTGCGTCGTTGGGAACGGCAAGCGGACGAACGAGATAAACCTTCCGGTTGCTCGGGTCCGTCACATTGTAGCCGATCGCACCGCTCTGGCTCCGCAGGTCGCCGGGATCCTGAATGCGCAGATAAGTCGCGCCGCCTTCGATTTGAGATTGAAGCCCGCCGGGATCGTTCACATCCGTATCGAAGACGCCCTCCAGCCCGCTGCCATCCCACGAATCGGAACTGCCCCCGCGCACCCAGGTGCCATCGAGCGAATCGGCCACACCGGCACCGCTGCCAAAGGCGGTCCCGCTGCCTTCGTAAGAATAGAGCCAGCCGCCGTCGGGATCGTTGAAGAGAATGCCGACCGCCAGCGATTGCGACTCAAGCATCGAGATGGCAAGCCCTGCCACGGCAAAGATGATGCGATGAAAAGGGACGTTCATACTCGCGCGAAGCTTCTGGCATCGACTCATGGGCGGCACGCGAAGACAAGCACCGATTGGGACTGAAGCCCAAAACTACTTTGCCCTGTTGGCGAAGTTTCATGTCGGCAGTGCGGAGCAGGGACGAAGCACAGCTTCGGGGAAATGTGCATTCCCAAGTGAAACTTGGGAATGAGGGCAATGAGGGCAATGAGGGCACGATGGAAGCCGAATGATTTCACAGTGCGCACGGCGGGGATTGACGCAAGGAACGGAAATTTCCAAATCGCCGATCCACGCGGGCGCGCGCAGTGCCACCTTTTCCGCACGCGTGAGGATTTAGATTTGGCGCTGCGCGCGTTGGTTTTGGGTCGGCGGTTGGGAAACCGCCGTCCCTTGTGGCGCTCCTGCGGAGCAATTTTTTCCAAATGCGGATGATACGATTTCCGCGCGGAAATCGCATGGGAAGGGAGACACCACGTTCATCCATCCATGAAAACTCCGACCCTTTTTTCCGCGCTCGCGCTGGCCTGCGCCCTCGCGCCGACTCATCGCGCGACCGCCGACACGCTTTTTTTTTCCAACTACAACAATCACTTCCTGAATCCGACGCAGGGCTATCTCCCGCTCAGCGCGACGAGCCAGCGATTTGCCCCGGAGTTTTTCACGCTGCGCACTGCGGTGACGCTGCGGGGCGCGGCGTTGTTGTTTGGGAATAGCGATTCGGTCGAGCACGATCTCGAGGCCTGGCTCTACGCGGCGGACGGGCCCAACAGCGGGCCGGGCACGCTGCCTTCAAGAATGACGCGCCCGCGTTCGCGATCCATGTGCCGGAGAGCGGCAGTTCGCGCCAGCTCACGATCACGGGCGCGCTCACGAATTCCAGCGCGTTCGAGCAAACGCTCGTGGCCGACGGCGCGAGCGGGCCGGGAAATTCGGGCGTGCTCACGATCGCGAGCAGTTCGCTGACGGGTGCTTTTGCGC
Organism: Chthoniobacteraceae bacterium; assembly: GCA_043776145.1. GTDB lineage: Bacteria > Verrucomicrobiota > Verrucomicrobiia > Chthoniobacterales > Chthoniobacteraceae > JANLQB01. The sequence goes on along the minus strand of JAYVRQ010000272.1, from coordinate 9,219 downwards.
TCATCGTGCGCGGGCCGACGGGCGCGGGGCCGAATGGCGGCGTCATCGAATTTCCCGGCTCCGCCGATGCCACGGCGGTGCGGGTCATCACGGAGCCGGGGACGTATTTCGATTTCAGCGCGCGCGCGGTTGCGCTGCGGATCGCTTCGCTCGCGGGCGGCGCGACGGTGCTGATGGGCGGCAACTCGCTCACGGTCGGCTTCGATGGATCGAGCACGGAATTCTCCGGCGTGCTCGCGGGCGGCGCGACGGCGCGTCTGGAAAAAGTCGGCGCGGGCACGCTCATCCTTTCGGAATCGAACACCTACGGCAACGGGACGACCATCTCAGGCGGGACCGTGGAAGTGCGCGCGCCGGCCTACGGACTGAGCCTCGGGCCGGTGACCATCAAGGCCGGCGGCAGCCTCGTTTTTTCCGGGAATGCGCGCGCGAATTTCGCGACACACACCGCGGAGCCGTCGGTCGGCAACCCCGGATTTTATGGGACGATTTCTTTCCGCGAAAACGCGAGCGCGGATCGCGCGACGCTCGTCGCGCGGCACGCCGTGATCGCCACTGGCTTGGGCGGAAGCATTCAGTTTTCGGACACATCGAGCGGCGGGACGAGCGCGATCACCAATGAAGGAGGCACATCGGACAACAGCGGCTTCACGGGTTTTCGGGAATCCTCCACGGCAGGCGCGGCCACGATCGTGAATGGCGGCGCGCTCGCCGGGATCGACGGGGGCAAAACATTTTTCGGCGAAGATGCGACGGCGGGCACTGCGCTGATTCGCAATGACGGCGGACGGGCGCGCTCACCCTCGCGGGCGTGAACCTTTACTCCAGCACGACGACGATCCGCGACGGCACGCTGAACTTCGACACTCCGCTGACCAACGCCGCCGCGATCCTCAGCACCGGCGGCGTGTTGAATATGAACGCGAGCATCGACGGCGCGACCCTCGTCGTCGCGCCTGCCGCCGGCAGCGCGCGGGTGAACATCACCGTGAGCGAGCGCCTCGCCGCGCTCGACATCGGCGACGGCGGCGTGGTGACGCTCGGCGCAGCCGCGCCCGCGCCCTTCGCCGCGAGCGCCGCGCCCGAGCCCCGCGCGCTCAGCCTGCTCGCGGCCAGCGCCCTCGCGCTGCTCGCGAACCGGCGCAGGAGAGCACAAGGAGCGGCGCGTTTCCAACCGCCGACCCAAATCCCGCGCGCGCAGCGCCAAATCGAATGCGCAGGCCGCCGGGAAAAGTGGCGCTTCGCGCGTTCGGTTGGGTCGGCGGTTGGGAAACCACCGCTCCTTGGGTCCGCGCTCGACGAGCCGCTTTCCTGCTTCCGGAAAAATTCCGCAATTCCGGTGATACGATTTTCCCGCGGAATTCGCATGTAGGGAAAAGAAGCCGCGCCTTCCACCGGCTGCCAAAAAACCAAAACGCCATCCTGCCACACCATGAAAAATCGCATCCTGCTCCTCGCCCTTCCGGCATTGCTGTTGTCCGGCAATCTTCACGTCGCCGCTGCACCACCTCTCATCAACTACCAGGGCCGCGTCATCGTCGGCACCACGAACTTTAACAGCCCGCCCAATGGCCTGTTCAAGTTCGCTCTCGTGAATACGGACGGCACCGCAAGCTATTGGAGTAATACCAGCACTGTCGCCATTCCGACCGAGCCCACCGCGGCAATCTCCCTCCCCGTCACCAAGGGTCTCTACTCCGTTCTCCTCGGCGACACGACCATTCCCAATATGATCGCCATCCCGACCATCGCCTTCACCGCGCCCGACCTGCGCCTGCGCGTCTGGTTCAGCGACGGCACCAATGGCTTCCAACAGCTAACTCCTGACCAACGCCTCGCCCCCACGGCGTATCTGGCGGATGGGGTAGTTAACTCCGCAAACATCGCCGACGGGTCGATCATCTCCACGAAAGTCGCACCGGGCGCGATCAACGGCGCGCAGATCGCCACGAACACACTCGTCGCCACGAACTTCGCCGTCCCCGCCGCGCCCGGGGCCGGGCAGGTGCTCAGTTATAGTGGCGCCGGGTTGACTTGGGCTGCGGCGGTCTTCGCGCTGAACGGGACTAATGCCTTTTACAACGGCGGTAATGTCGGGATCGGAACAAACGCGCCCGCGACAAAACTGGAGGTGCGCACCGGCACCGGCCTTTACGGACTGATCCATTCAGACGGCACCACCAAGGTAGGTTCATACGTGGGAGTTAATTCGTCCAACGTCGCTGGCGGTTGGCTGGGAACACAGTCGAACCATCCGCTGTATTTGTACACCAATGGTGGGCAGCCGCAGATGACGATCGGCACCTCGGGAAACGTCGGCATCGGCACACTTGCCCTGGCGCATCGGCTCGCCGTGGCGGGTGGCCCAGCGTGGACGTCAAACTCCTGGCAAGGCGCGATCCAACTGCCGAATGCCTCCGCCATAGGTTGGAACCAAAACGCCTTCGGCAACTCCTTCGGCGTCGGGCAGAGCTTCTCCGGCTTCTACATTTTCCACACGCTAAGTGCCCCCGGTGCCGTGAACGCACCGGCCGAATACGACTTCTTCATCAATGACGTTGGCGACGTTGGCATCGGCACGCTGAGTCCTGTCGCGAAACTGGACGTGAACGGGACGATTCGCACCAAGACACTCAGGATTGTGGGTGGAGCGGATATCGCAGAACCCTTCTCGATGAAAGAGACGTCTCTCGAAGAAGGCTCGGTGGTGGTCATCGACGGGGAGCAACCCGGAGGCCTCAAGCGCAGTACGCAGGCATACGACACCCGCGTGGCCGGCATCGTCAGTGGGGCCAATGGCGTTCATCCCGGCATTGCATTGCAACAAGAAGGCCTCATGGACGGCGGGCAAAACGTGGCATTGAGCGGGCGCGTCTATGTGCGAGCCGAAGCGATCAGCGGCGCCATCCGACCGGGCGATCTGCTCACTACGTCCGACATCCCAGGGCACGCGAGGAAAGTAACCGACCACGATCGAGCCCAGGGTGCCGTCCTCGGCAAAGCCATGAGCACGCTCGATGAAGGCACCGGCATGGTGCTCGTGCTTGTCACTCTTCAGTAACGCGACATTGACCGATTTTCCTATGAACGCACATTTCATCCGGTGGCTCTGCGCAGCCTCCCTCGCGCTGACACTTGCCGCAGCGACTCTCGCGTCGGCCCAATCCATCGTCCAAAGCTGGCAAGGCATCGCCGGTCCCACCGGCTCCGTTCCTCCGGATCCACATGGCACAGTCGGGCCGGAAGGCGTCATCGCAGTCGTCAATTTACGAATCGCTTACTATAGCAAAACGGGCGTCGAACTCTGGGGACCGACTCCGTTTTCAATATTCTTCAATCCCGTCGGCAACAGTGGCAATGGACTGGCGGATCCCAAAGCCGTTTTCGATCACGAAAGCCGCCGCTTCTACGTCATTCTCCAGGAGAACACCGGCAGTCGCTGCTGGCTGAACGTCGCCGTATCTCGTGATGCCGATCCACGCGGTGGGGCAACCGCTTTGGAGTGGATCTTCTATCGACTCGATGTGACCGAGTACGCAGCCACCAATCCCGTGGGCGGTGTGAACTACGGCGGCGACTATCCGGGGTTGGCGGTGGATAGTCGGGCGCTCTACGTGACTTACCGGATGTACGCGTTCAATCCGAATGGCACGCTCAACGGCGCTGGAGTGAACTATCTCAACACCGCGTTGCTCATCCTCGATAAGAGCCGGCTGCTTAATGAAACGGGGACGGTCGTTTCTCTCTACCAGAACATTTTCGGCTTGCAGGCCGTCACTCCGCAAGGCGGGACGCCCGGCAACGTCATGTACATGGTCGATAACTCCGCGAGCAATAGTATCACTATCTACAGCGTGACCGATCCCCTGGGCTCGCGCACTGTCTCTTCGCGAACCCTCACAATCACTGACCGAGGTAACGGACCGTCGAACGGAGCGCCTCAGTCCGGCTCTCCCAATCTGATCCCGACGATCAATCGCACTCTCAACAATGCCACCCTGGCGGCTGGGGATATTTGGTTTTGTGCAACTCGCGGCGTCGCCGCCGGGCCCGCAGTCGCGGCGTACTATCGCGTGCGTCTGAATGGCTGGCCGACGAGTGCCAGCAATCCCACCCTGGCCGAGGAAGGCACTGTCGGGAATGGTGCTGAATGGAACTTTTGCCCGGCCATCGGCGCAAATCTGGTCGGCGATGTCACCATCACCTGGACGCGCTCCTCGTCGTCCATTTTCCCGACGATGATGGCGGCTTCGCGAACGGCAACGGCTGGCGCCTTTAACGCTCCGCTGAATGTCCTGCCGAACAATCCCGCCGGGACCACTAACACCGCCAACAACGATGGTCGCTGGGGCGATTACTTTAGCTCCTGGCCGGACCCGAACGACGGTTCCTTGTGGGTCGTCAGTGAATGGACCCGGGCGGACACTGGCACCTGGAGCACTTGGTGGGCGCAAGTGGCGATGCCGCCGCGCGATTCTTACGTCGATTTGAACGGCAACCCATTGCTGCAAAATGGATCGCCTATCTTCCCCTGGCTCACGGTGGGCCTCGCTCATGCGACCATTACCAGCGGAACGATTCACATCGCTGCCGGTCATTACAACGAACAACTCACCCTGAACAAAACCGTCACACTTCAGAAGAACGGCGGCGGTGGCGACGTCGTCATCGGCGCACCTTAATGATAGTCATATGAAACCAACAATTCTCTCCATGTTACTGATTCCCTCGCTCCTTGCCAATCTGGCCTCACCCGAATGGGCTGCGGGCGAGCCAGCCACCCAGCCACCTCTCCCGGCAACGCCCCCTGAGGTGCCAATCAATCGACAGTCCACTGCTGACGCTTGGGCAGCGTTCCGTGCCGGTGATTACGCGACGGCGATTGCCAAGGCCGACGTGTGTATCGAACGGTTTCAAAAGCCCGCCGAAACGATTCAGACCATTCTGGAAAAAAAGAAGGCGATGTTGCCGACAGGCGCCGCTTCAGCCGCCGAACGGCAGCGCATCGACCGCTACCAGATCCTTCACGATGTCGCGACATGCCTGCTCATCAAAGCTTGGGCGCGGGAGAAAGAAGGCCGCAAAAGGGAGGCGGTCACAGCTTATGCACAAGCCCGGAGGTATAGTTATGCGCGCGCCGCCGAACGGGATGGCGAGCCCTACTGGTCTCCTGCGGAAGTTGCCGGACAGCACTTGGGGAGGCTGGTACCGTGAAAGCCTCCATCTTGTTTGCCGGATTCGCAGCCGTCCTGTTCCCATTACCACAAGCTCCGGCAGGACCACGATCGAGCACATCCTACTCCATCATCGCCGACACCGCAGACATCGGCGGCCGACGCGCGACGAGCACGAGCTACACTAACGACGGCAGTGTGGGACAGATTGCTGGGATTTCCAGCGTCGCCTCACCGTCGGAAACTGTGAAGCATGGTTATGTGGCGCAGCTTTATGAGGTGGGCGACTTTGCGGTGGCCGCTTTGCCTTCCTCGCTGCCGGAAGGAACGTCGCTTCAGGTGGTCGGGGGTTTCTTGCTCGACGATGCCACGTTACTTGCGATTAACCCGGCTTCGGTGGCGTGGAGCGCGGCGAGTCCGTTGACGATCAATGTCAGCGGGCTGGCGACTGCGGGGATTGTTTACCAGGATACGGTGGCGCCGGTGCAGGGAATCTATGCGGGCAGTACTGGCACAATCAATCTAACTATCTTGAATGTGGATCCCGACAACTTCGGCACCTATGCCGGGGATGGCGTCGGCGATGACTGGCAGGTGCAATACTTCGGGCTTCCACCCAACACGAACGCGGGGCCGTTGCGCGATCCCGATGGGGATGGGCAGACCAATCGTTTCGAGTGGATCGCAGGGCTGATTCCGACCGATGCCCAGTCTGCTTTTAAGCTGAGCATTGTCGGTTCCGCTCAAGGCGCGAATCTGATCTTCGGACCGACAGTAGTCGGACGCACTTACACGGTGAAGTATGGCTTCGATTTCCTCGATGTCCCGAACTGGCTCACGCTTTCCGGCGGGGTCGTTTCCGATCTTGGAAACCAACGCACGGTGACGGACCCGAACGCTCCCGCGAGTCCGAAGAAGTATTACCGCGTGGAGATCGCGAAGTGAGCGCCAGGACGTGCGTGTGATTTTTTCTGCTTCCCGGCGGTGGATGCGCCGCGTAGGAGAAGCGCCCGCATGTTCACTCGCTCATCTTCACAGCCCATTTCCGTCGTCACCGGAGGCGCGGGATTTCTCGGCTCGCATCTCACCGATCGTTTGCTTTCCGAAGGCCATCGTGTCATCGGGATCGACAATTTCATCACCGGCAGCACGGCGAACATCGAGCATCTCGCGGGGAATGAGCGGTACCGTTTCATCAAGCACGATGTCTCGAATTACATCTTCCTGCCGGACGATGTGGATTTCATTTTCCACTTCGCGTCGCCCGCGTCGCCGATCGACTATCTGGAGCATCCCATCCCGACATTGAAAGTGGGCTCGCTCGGGACGCACAACGCGCTCGGGCTGGCGAAGGATAAGAAGGCGGCGTTCCTGCTGGCGAGCACGAGCGAGTGCTACGGCGATCCGCTCGTGCATCCGCAGAAGGAGGATTATTGGGGCAACGTGAATCCGATCGGGCCGCGCGGCGTGTACGATGAGGCGAAGCGTTTCGCGGAGGCGATCACGATGGCGTATCACCGCTTTCATGGCGTGAATACGCACATCGTCCGCATCTTCAACACGTATGGTCCGCGGATGCGGCTGCGCGATGGGCGCGTGGTGCCGGCGTTCATCGGGCAGGCGCTGACGAATGTGCCGCTCACGATCTTTGGCGATGGCTCGCAGACGCGCTCGTTTTGTTATTGCTCGGATTTGATCGACGGGATTTTCCGGCTTTCGCAGTCGGATTTTCACGAGCCGGTGAACATCGGGAATCCGCGCGAGATGACGATCAAGCAGTTCGCGGAGGAGATCATTCGCATCATCGGGGCGAAGTCGGTGATCGAGTACCGTCCGCTGCCGGTGGATGATCCGAAAGTGCGGCAGCCGGACATCACGCGGGCGAAAGCCGTGCTCGGCTGGGAGCCGAAAGTCGCGTTCGACGAAGGCATCCGCAAGACGATCGACTACTTCCGCCCGCGCGTCGGCTGGGCGTAATCCAAGGAACGGCGTCTTTCCCAAGCGCCGACCTAATCTGCCCCGAAGCGGCCAATTTCATCGCACGAGGGAAAGTGAGCCGCTGCGCGGGGCGTGGAGGTCGGTGGTTGGGAAACCACCGCTCCTTGTTATTTTCCGAGAGTGCCGAGGAGGCCGGTGAGCATCCCTTGCAGGTCGTTTTGCGGCGGCACTTGGCCTTGCGGGGTGGCGTGGTTGATGAGTTGCGGGAGCATTTTGGCGAGGGCGCTGGTGATGTCGCCGGCCGGCATCCCGGTCTGCTGCGCCATTTGCGCGACTTGCTCGCTGCCGAGCGCGTGGTGCATTTGCTCCGGCGTGATGTCTTTGTTTTCGCCGGTGCCGATCCACGATTGCATGAGGTGGCCGAGTCCTTTTTGGTCGAACTGCGACGCGAGTCCGGCGAGACCGTTGCCGGAGCCTTTGCTGGTGAGGAGGCCCATGGCGATTTGCAGGAGCGGGTTTTGTTGCTGGTTTCCTCCGCCACCAAGGACGGAGCCGATGAGGGAATCAAGTAGGCCCATAATTCGGCGAGGCTGCGGCGCGCAACCGGGCGCGTCAATCTTTCTTCAACTTTCCGCCCCAGCTCAAAATTTTCGCCTTCGCCCCCGCCGCCTCGGCTTCGCGAATCTGCCCGTTTCTCACGTAAAAAAGCGAGAGGCTCGACCAGGCGAGCTGATCGTTCGGGCGCAGCTCGACGGTCTTGAGCCCGGCCTCGATGGCTTCGGGAAAACGTCCGAGTTTCATCAGCGCCATGCCGAGCGCGTGCCAGCCGTCGAAGAACGCGGGATCGAGTTCCGTGCAGCGCCGGTATTTGTCGGCGGCCGCATCGAGGTCGCCGATCGCGAGATCGCCGCTGGCGTCGTCGTAGAGGTCGTCGAGTTCGGCGCTCATGTGGGAGCAACCCCACTAGCCTTTCACTTCGGCAAACCCCGCCGCGCTCCGCTGCGCCTTCAGCCATTGCTGAAACGCCGCCTCTTTTTTCATGCGGTCGAGATTGCTGACGATCATCGGCTTTTCCTTCTCAAAACCGGCCTCGTCCACAGGCTGGCGTTTGTCGAGGTGGATGAGCAGGCCGCCGGTGGGCGTCGGCGTGAAATCGCTCAGGTCGTCTTCGTTCATTTCGGAGGCGCGGCCCATGATTTCGCGGGCGTCGGGCTGGTCCATCTTCGGCTCGGCGGATGAAAAGGCCGGGAAGGTTTCGGGGACTGCTCCCACGTCCTTCGCGGCATCGGCAAAGGATTTTCCGGCGGCGATGGCCTCGGTGATTTTTTTGCGGAAGTCGGCGGCTTTCAGGTTCAGGGCTTCGTGCGCGCGCTCGTCGGTGATTTCCTCGGTGAGCTGTTTCTTCGCGTCTTCGAGGGTCATCGGTTTCGTCGGCGTGATGCCGGAAAGCTGGAGCACATAGTAGGCGGTCTTCGTCGTGACGACATCGCTGTTCGGCTCTTCGGTTGTGAGCTTGAACGCGGCTTCCGCTGCTTCTTCGGATTCGCCGATTTCCTTCGGCGGCGCGTCGGCCTCGAACTCCGGCGTCTCGATCACCGCCACTCCCGCTTTGGCCGCCGCGTCTTCGAGTTTCGCATCCTTTGCGGTCATCGCGACGGCGAACTCGCTCGCCGCGTCCGCGAGTTTTTGCATCTCGACCACGTTTTCCTTGGGAGCGAGCGGCTTGTCCGTCTTTGGCAGCGCGAATGCGACCACCTTCACCTTGCGTTTCTCCGGGTGATTCAGCGTGGGTTTCTTTTCCTCAAAACGCTTCTGCACATCTTCGTCGGAAATTTTCACCTCCTTTTTGAAATCCTCCAGCTTCAGCCGGATCACGCTCGCTTCGGTCTTTTGATTTCGCCGCTCGAACAGCGCGCGGATTTCCCCCAGCGCGGCCTTGTCCGTCGCGCCGAGGAGCGTCTTGATTTTTTCGAGCCGCAGGGAATCGCCGACGAGTTCCTCGAGCAGATCGGTCGTGAAGCCATTTGGCGCGAGTCTCATCTGCACGAACTGATTGTATCTCGTCGAATCGTACACGCCGTTCGTCTGCAAATTGGGAATCCTCTGC
>JAYVRQ010000271.1:0-23064 GCA_043776145.1 Chthoniobacteraceae bacterium | reverse complement strand
GGCGATGACGACCACTTCAACAACGCCGCAATGATCGCGACGACGGTGTGGAAGGCGCGCACGGCCACGACGGGATATTACGAGGCGGCGGCGCTCCTCCTGCCGGTGGAGATGATGCCGGACTTTAACCGGGATGGCGTGATTGATGACAGCGACCGAGGGAAGGTTACGGAAACCGAGCCGTGGCGCTGGTGGTTGAACGACGATGACGACGACGGCGAGGTGAAACATAACGACACGCCGCTTGGGCAGAGTAACAGCAGCAATGATTCGTTCCTCGGTAACGACACCGTCGATGGCTCATCCGACCTCCTGGATTTCTTCCCGGTCTATCTTGACATCAAGCGGCTGGTGGAGGTTCTGCCGCCAGAGCAGGCTGAATATCGACTCGTGCATGAAAACGCGGCGGTGAGCTTCGCCTACACCGATCTAACAGCGGGTGAAGCGGGCAAGTATCTCCGCGATCCAGCGACGGCGGAGGCGCTCAAGAGCGCGCATACCTACATCGCCTTTGCCAACGGTGCCAACTGGCTGAGCAACGCGTTTCTAAACAAAATCAAGAACGAGGATGGGAAGGGCGTCCTGCTCATCGAGGCATCGAATACATCTGACAAACCCTTGCGGCTGGAAGTATGGAAAGGAGGGCAGAAAGTCGTCGAGCTAAAGTTCCCGATGAAGCTCGATGGCGTGGAAAAGATGTATCGCTGGATCAATGTTCGCGGAGTGGCGAATGGCGGTTCAGTCGCTCGTGCAACGGACACCAGCGAACCGCCAAATCGTCCCGACCGGCTGACAACCGACAAGCACGTTGTTTTTCTTCCCGGTTACAACGTGAACGAACAGCAAGGTAGAGGTTGGAATGCGGAAGCGTTCAAGCGACTCTATCAATCAGGCTTGCGAGCGAAGTTCACGGCGGTCGTCTGGCGCGGCGATCAAGGGCAGTTGCCCATCGTCAATATCACGACGGACTATTGGGAAAATGTGACGAATGCGTTCATCACGTCGCCTCATCTTGCGACGGCTGTCAATGCGCTCGCAGGCACGAAGACCGTGATTGCGCACAGTTTGGGCAACATGGTCGCGACCAGCGCGATCAAGGATCACAGTTTGGGCGCAAGCCAATACTTCCAGGTCGATGCGGCGGTCGCGTGTCAGGCTTACGACCAGACGATGGATAACCGCGACAAAATGCGGAATCCGGACTGGCTATATGGGGCGCTTGGCTACTATCCCGATCACCTTTGGGCGGCTCATTGGCACACGCTTTTCGCCGCTGCCGACGGACGCAGCAAGCTGACATGGCTGCAGCGTTTTGGACCGATTGCGAACGCGCATAACTTCTACTCCACTGGCGAAAATGTGCTGAATAACTCGGATGGAACTAAGCCTCCCTACGGGCCGGAAGGTGCGTGGACCTTGCAGGAAATGGTCAAGGGCACCAACGATCTCGGTGCAGCCTTGACCTTGGACAGTCAGGGCGGTTGGGGTTTTAACGAAGCGTGGTTTATCGACGAGGTGGTGGACGATCCGAACGACTCCGAGCCCCCGGAAACGATCCACCGGCGACGTCGCCCCAATGAAGTTGGCACGATCACCGGAGACATGGTGAAGACGGAGCCGTTCTTCAAACGGTTCCAGGATCAGCGGTTGATGAACGCAACCCAAGGCAGCGCTGCGGCCAACGAATACCTCACGCGGGCGAAGACTCTGGCCGAAGGCATCCCGTCGCTGTCCTTCGCGGCGGGCAGGAACAGCCTCGACAATTATCAAGATAGCAACACCGACATGATGACGCTGAAAACAGGGTGGCCGCGCGGCGATGGCCGCTGGTTGCACAGCGACATGAACGACGTTGCCTTTCGCTACAATCACCAACTCTTCAAACGCTGGATCGACCTTGGAGGACTCAAATGAAAACTACGCTGAACACTTTCCTTACCGCGCTGCTTCTTGCAAGTTCGTTGCCTGCTGCTGACGAGAAACGCCCAACAGCACAACTCACCTTTCATGTAGTTACCGACGAAGGACAACCCGTGAAAGATGCTGAAATGTGGGTGGCTACCTTCCATCACTGGCAGCCGGGTGAGGGCTTTGGAAACGACGTCCAAACTGAGATGCGCGGCAAGACAGATGCCGATGGAAACGTGACGCTGAAGTTCCCGAGCTTGCGCGGTGATGTGCATTACGCGGCAAGCGGTGGCGATACTTTTTACCGCACGGTTGGCCTGTCTTATCAATTTAAGGAAACGAAAGGAGAGCGATGGGACCCTTGGAACCCAACTATCGAAGTGGTTCTTAAGCCGATCCTCAAACCAATCCCAATGTATGCGCGAAAGCTCGGTGAGATCGAAGCGCCCTTGGGTATCCCAGAAGACGGAAAACCTATCGGCTTTGATCTCGCTGCGTCCGATTGGGTTGCGCCACATGGCAAGGGAACTACAGCAGATATAGTGTTCAAACTGGATCGCCGCTTCACAAGCATTGAGGAACCATTCGAGGCAACATTAACAGTGGCCTTCTCGAACGAAGGCGATGGCATCCAGTCTGTTCTCGCAGCGCCGTTCGTCGGCAGTGAGTTGAAGTTGCCGCGTTACGCACCGGAGCACGGCTATACCCCAGAACTGGTGAAGCGAAAGGCGCGACCGGCAGCAGGCAAGCCCATCGAAGCCAACTCGCGTGAGGATCAAAACTACTTCGTGCGTGTCCGCACCGTGCTCGACGAGAAGCGCCAGGTCAAAAGCGCGTTGTATGCAAAGATCGACGGCGACATTCAGTTTTGGGCGAACGGAAGGCTTCGGTTCACTTACTATCTGAACCCGGAAGCTAATGACCGAAACATGGAATTTGATGTGAAGCGCAATCGCCTTGGGCAGTTGCCGGAGTTGCAACGTCCTTCACTTCCGTAGCTGTCTTGTAACTGCGCGCCGTAACCCCCGCGCTCCCGTTAAGTGTGGCGGCGTCCCGCCGCGTGGGGTGTTGCGTGCCCCAGCCGTGCAGGCAGCGTGACACGCGAGCGCGCTGCCCGCCTTCGCCCAACAGCGCCCTCGCGCGTCACGCTGCCTGCTGCCGCGCGCGGACCCCAAACCCCCGCCCGCTCCGCCCACCGCGCGGCTGTCACGCCGGGTGCTTGCGCGAACCGCTGCGCGCGGAGCAGCGCCGCCCATCATTCCACCGGCGCTGCTCCGTGCTCGCTCAGCCTACAACAGCAGTAATGCAAAATTGGCGGCCCCAAAGAACCTGCCGCCGAGACACCCTCACCTTAGCGCCCACCCCCGTTTGAGGATGAGCACGATTTTTACTGCGTCGAGCCCACTTTCAAATTAACCCCGCTACATTAGCTCCGGGTAGTGCGACCTCGCCACGGCCTGGCATTTTTCGAGGATCGCTCCGGCGGAATCGAGGCTTTGGATGTCCTCGATCAGTTGACGGCAGACGTTGAGATCGAGGGATTGCACGGCGCGTTTGACGCGCGGGACGATGGCGGCCCCGGTGCTGAGTTCGTCCACGCCGAGGCCGAGCAGGAGCGGCGTGAGCGCGATGTCGCCGGCCATTTCACCGCAGACGCCGACCCAGATGCCGCGCGCGTGGGCGGCTTCGACGGTCATGCGGATGAGGCGGATGATCGCGGGGTGCGTCGGCTCGTAAAGGTGCGCGATGCGCTCGTTCATGCGATCGACGGCGATGGCATACTGGATGAGGTCGTTGGTGCCGATGCTGAAGAAGTTCACTTCGCGCGCGAGGATGTCGGCGCTGATGGCGGCGCTGGGGATTTCGATCATGGCACCGACTTCCATCGTCTCGCTGAAGGGGACGCCCTCGGCGCGGAGTTCGGCGCGGCATTCTTCAAGCAGGGCGTTCGCGCGGCGCAGTTCATCGACGCCGGAAATCATGGGATACATGATGCGGACGTTGCCGGTGGCGCTGGCGCGGAGGATGGCGCGGAGCTGGGTCTTGAAAACATCCACGCGCTCGAGGCAGAAGCGGATGGCCCGCCAACCGAGGAACGGGTTGAGTTCCTCCGGCAAATTCAGCGCGCTCATGAATTTGTCGCCGCCGAGATCGAGCGTGCGGATGATGACGCTGTGGGGCAGGACGGCTTCGGCGACTTTTCGGTAAGCGGCATACTGGTCCTCTTCGTCGGGGAGTTCGGCGCGGTTGAGGTAGAAGAATTCCGTGCGGTACAGCCCCACGCCTTCCGCGCCGCTTTCCTTTACCTGCACGAGATCCTCGGGCAGTTCGATGTTCGCGCTGAGGATGACGTGGCGGCCGTCGCGTGTGGTGGATTCGGTCTCGCGCAGTTCCGTGAGCTTTTGCTCGACCTGCGTTTTGATGAGTTCGAGTTCGCCGTATTCCCACAGCGTCTGGTCGCTCGGATTGACGATGACCGCGCCGCTGTAGCCATCAAGCAGCACATGATCGCCGGTCGCGACCTGCGTCGAGACATCGTGCAGGCCGACGACGGCGGGGATGTTAAGCGAACGCGCCATGATCGCGGTGTGCGAAGTCTTGCTCCCGATGTCCGTACCAAAGCCGAGCACGAGCGCGCGGTTGAGTTGCGCGGTGTCGGAGGGCGTGAGGTTGTGAGAAATCAGGATGTGCGGCGTCGCGATGCTGGCGAGCGAGGTGTTTTGCTTGCCCATCAAGTTGTGGATGATCCGCCGCGTGACGTCGTGGATGTCCATCGCGCGCTCGCGCAGATACGGGTCGTCGATTTCGCTGAGGGTCTTCGCGTAGCGTCCGGCCACCTGCGCGAAGATGTGCTCGATGTTGTATTTTTCCTTCTGAAGTTTGCGCAGCACTTCGTCGATGAGCGTGCGGTCCTCCACGACGAGCAGATGCGCGTCGAAGATGCTCGCGTCCTTCGCGCCGATCGAGGTCGCGATGCGCTCCTGCATTTCCAAAATCTGCGCGCGGGTTGCGAGCAGCGCGGCCTCGAAGCGCGCGATTTCATCGGCGATTTCCGCCTTCTCGATGCGGCGCACCGGTGGCTCCTCGTCGTCGGGCCGATGCACGAAGACCGTGCCTCGGGCGATGCCAGGAGAGACGCCGACGCCTTGGAAACGCCGCTCCCCGCAGGGCGTTGCGTCGCCTTCGCTCATGGCCGGATGCCTTGGATGAAAACGCGCGCGTCAGTCTTCATCGAATTTCCGCAGGATGAGCGCCTCGATTTCCAGCAGCGCCTTGTCCGCGTCCGCGCCTTCGCAGGTGATCTTGAGTTTCGAGCCAAGCCCGGCGGCCAGCATCATCAAGCCCATGATGCTTTTCCCGTTCACCTGCTCGCCGTCTTTCTCGACCCAAACATCGCACTTGAAGCGGCTGCACGTTTTCACGAACTGCGCGGACGGGCGCGCGTGCAGCCCCAGTCGATTCAGGACGCTCAGTTCCTTGGTCGATGTGGCTTTGGCGGTGGTGTCGGTGCGGCGGCCCAGGAGGCCCATTTAGGTTTCTTTCTTTTTCTGCATGGCGCTGATGAGGCGTTCGTTAAAATCCTTCGCGCTGTTCTGGCCCATGCTTTTGAGCTTCTGATCCAGCGCGGCCACTTCCACGAGCCGGGCCAGGTCGCGGCCCACTCGCACGGGAATGGTGATGTGTGGGATCAGGATTTCGAGAATCTCGAAATACTCCTGATCCAGGCCGATTCGATCGACCTCTTCGAGTTCCTCCCAATCTTTGAGCGTCACGATCAAGTCAAGCCGCTTTTCCGTGCGCACCGAGCCGATGCCGAAAATCGACATGACATTGATGACGCCGAGGCCGCGAATTTCCATGTGATGCCGCGTGAGGTCCGGCGACGTGCCGATGAGTTCGCGATTCTCGATGGCGCGGAAGCGCGTCATGTCATCGCTCACGAGACTGTGTCCGCGCTCGACGAGGCCGAGCACGCACTCGCTTTTCCCGATGCCGCTCGATCCGCGAATCAGCGCACCGACGCCGAGAATATCGACCATCGAGCCGTACTCGCTTTTCTGCGGCGCAAAGTCGAATTCGAGCGCGAGCGTGGCCGCGTTCATGTATTTCATCGTCACCATCGTCGTGCGAAAAAGCGCGACGCCCGCTTCCTCCGCGGCCTCCTGCAAAGTCGGCGGCACCTTGAATCCGCGCGACACGACGAGCCCCGGAATCGGGCGCTCGCAGAGTGACCGGCAACGCTCGCGCATCTCCGCAGGCGAGAGGCTGCGCAGGTAGGAAAGCTCCGCGCTGCCGAGCACCTGGATGCGCTTTTCCGCGAAGTAGCTGTAGAAGCCGGCGAGCGCGAGACCGGGGCGGTTGATGGTTGGCTCTTTGATCCGCCGCTCGAATCCCGCGTCCGATCCGCTGAGCGTCATTTGCAGCGACTCCGAGTGCCGGGCGAAAAATTCGCCGATGCTGAGGGTGGGATTTTTCGGGTCGGATGGCGTCATGGACGGCTGGATTGTATGCGACGCCGTGCCGGGTGGAAAGCACGACGGTGCGGCGGGGTGGAAAAAACAAGGGACGGCGTTCCCAAGGGCCGACCGTCATTCAGGTTCATTCGTTCCCGCCAGGCTGCTTGAACTGTCCCTTCTCTACAATCGTTGAGGGCGTCCTGTAGATGCGCGCTATGACATAGAAAAACGCCAGCAATTCCAAAAGCGCCGCACCTACACAAACCCAGGCTAAGGCATTCAAAAGCGGATCGCCGTTATTCTGTGGTTGCCCCTCGCTCAGCCACAACAGCGAGTATCCATAAAGCGTTATCATTTCGGACAAAACCAATGAACAAATAGCCGTAATGACTCTTGTCGTCCGATGTCCTTTGTTGCTCATTCGTGTTTTCTAACAACAACGGGACACGCTGCTGTAGCGGCGTTCGAGCGTTGCGAGGTATGGTGTCGCGCCGGTTTCGTCCGGCGTGGGTTGCGCGCTGAGCAGGACATTCTGCCGTCCGTGAACAAGGATGGCCGGGGTGTTGTGCTGCGCTGTCGCGCGGTCGATCGCGGACTGGCCGGAGAGTTCGCGCAACAGCGCGAAAGCCAGGGCGGCGGCTCCGAAGGCGGTCGTGGGGTTTGTGTTTTCGGCGGCGATGCCGGGCAGCCAGACGGGTTGGGTTTCGCGCAACATTGGTTCCTTTTTCCGGGAAAGAAGCAGCCGCCATTCGCGCGCACTGTCGGCAACGATCAGTGCAACCAGGATGAGGAAAGTCGCGGTGACGATGGTGTCGAGGACGCTGTTGAAAATGATCGCGTCATTGACCTTCCGTGTCACCGCATCCGGGACAACCTTGGTCATTGCATCGGCCCACGCCGCGATAAATCCGATCCGTTTGTCCTCGTGAAAAATCTTCTGCCAGCCCGCCGTCGTCGTCACAGTGAGCAGCCACGCAAGCGGCACGATCGTCACCAAAGCCAGCGCCGGTGAGCCTTTGCGGGCGAGGGTCATTTTCAAAATGATCGTGGTCGCGAGGCAGAGCGCGATGGCGGCGAGCAGTTGATTCGCGATGCCGAAGAGCGGCCAGAGCGAATTGATTCCGCCGAGCGGATCGCGCACGCCTTGAATGAGGAACGAGCCCCACGCGGCGACGACGAGCAGACTCGCGAGCACGTTCGCGCCGATGTTTCCGGTGTTGCCGAGCGGCTTCCAAAGGTTGCCGAGCACATCTTGCAGAAGGTAGCGCCCGACGCGCGTGCCCGCGTCGAGCGTCGTCAAAATGAAGAGCGCCTCGAACATCACCGCGAAGTGGTACCAGAGATCGAGCCAGCGTCCGTGTGTCACGCGCCCGAAGATTCCCGCCATGCCGACTGCGAGCGTCGCCGCGCCGCCCGTGCGTCCGTAGAGCGTGGCCTCGCCGACTTCCGCGGCCAGCGTCTTCATCGTGTCGTCGGAAACGCGCACAGCCGTCCGCCCCGATTGGCCGTCGAACTGCCACACCCCGCTTTTTTCCACGAGCGCAGCGACCTCATTGGGAGTGCCCTTCACATTCATCGCGAGGTACACACCCGGCTCCAGCGTGCAGGCGGCGATCATCGCCATGATCGCGACGAGCGATTCGAGGCACATCGCGCCGTAGCCGATGGGCCGCGCGTAGCTTTCGCGCGTGATGATTTTCGGCGTGCAGCCACTCGCGATGAGCGTGTGAAAGCCGCTGATCGCCCCGCACGCGATGGTGATGAAACAAAACGGAAACAGCTTCCCCGCAAAGACGAGGCCCGAGCCATCCACGAATTTCGTGACCGCCGGCATCTGCAAATCCGGCAGCACGAGAAACACGCCCAGCACGAGCGCGGCGATGGTGCCGAGCTTCATAAAAGTGGAAAGATAATCGCGCGGCGCGAGCAGCAGCCACACCGGCAGCACGCTCGCGAGCAGCCCGTACCCGATGATCGACCATGCGATCGTCTCCTTGGAAAACGTCAGCATTTTCGCCAGCGCCGGATCGCCGTGAACGTAGCGCCCGCCCCACACCGCGAGCAGCAGCAGCACCACGCCAATCACGGAAACTTCGAGCACTTTCCCGATGCGGATGAAGCGCAGATAGCCACCCATCAGCATCGCAATCGGGATCGTCGCGCCAACGGTGAAAACGCCCCACGGACTTTCCGCGAGCACGTTCACCACGACGAGCGAAAGCACCGCGAGCAGGATCACCATGATCGAAAAAATCGCGACCACACCGACCGTACCCGCGAAGGAATTGAGTTCCTCCTTCAACATCTGCGCGAGCGACTTCCCATCCCGCCGCATCGACGCGAACAGGATCGTGAAATCCTGCACCGCCCCGCCGAGCACCACGCCGATCAAAATCCACAGCGTCCCCGGCAGATAGCCGAACTGCGCCGCGAGCACCGGCCCCACGAGCGGCCCCGGCCCGCTGATCGCCGCAAAGTGATGCCCGAAAACAATCCACTTGTTCGTCTTCACAAAATCGCGCCCATCCTCATGCACCTCGCACGGCGTCGCGCGGCGGTCATCGAGCAGGAAGACGCGCGCCGCGATCCACTTCGAGTAAAAGCGGTAGCCGATCGCGTAAGTGCAAAGCGCGGCGGCGAGGATGTACACGGAGTTCAAACGCTCGTCGCGCTGGAACGCGATCGTGGTGTAAGCGCCCGCGCCGACGAAGGCGACGGCGAGCCAGATGAGGAAGGAGACGGCTTTTTTCAAGACGGCGAGTATTCACAAAGAACGGCGTCTTTCCAAGCGCCGACCCGCATGCCCCGCGCAGCGTCTCGCCGCTGGAGCGGCAAGCCACGGAGACAGACCAAGGTTATTTTTCACAGGCTGCGACGATCCTCGCGTGTGATGAGAATGTTGCCCGCGTTTGTGGGCGTATTCTAGCTAACCCAGTTCTCCGGTCCTTAGCGGTGACTTACCACGGCTTTATTTTACCCCAAATCCAGCTCCCGGCGCGCTTCGCCAGCTTCTTTCCACGGGTGTGCAGAACGTCGTCCACGATCCCCGAATCCTCTTCCTCCATGGGCTTGCTCGCCTCTTCCAGAACCTTCCAGATCACGCCCCCAGGCGCCTGAGTCGAACTCTCCACAATCAGCGTTGCCCGGAAGATTTGCACAAGACCGGCCGTGGATCCCTTGAAATCCGTCAGCTTCCCCCGGGTGTAAAAGTCCCACTGCGGCGTGTGCATCGCCACGGCGATCCGCTTTTGCCCCGACGCCAATGCCAGCCACCGCATCCCCGGATACCCATTCGTCGGCGCCGCCACGAGCAGATGGATCGGCTCGTTCTTGTATTGCGGCGTCCCCACCTTGCCGTTCGAGGCAAACTGCACCGCAATGTAGGGATCGGCTGCGAGCAGCGTATCCTGCCCTTCCTCCTCGGTGATGCGGAAATAGGCGTGTGACATGGCGGTGATCTCCTTCGTCGGTGGGTTGAAAGCACTGTGCTTTCTGCTCTCAAGCTAACATCGCCAACCGGGCGCGACTAGCGCGTTTTCCGGAGCGCTCCAAAATTTTGGCTCATCGCTTGTCCAGCCACTGCAAAGTGCATTTCCTCTGCCTGCTCGCTTGCGGGAGTCCGGGTGGGGTGATCTTTTCGCCGGCCTTTTCCCTGGCGGCGAGCGTTAGGTTCAAGGCAGGAAGGGAGGCTAGCGGGATTTGCCCGCTTCTGGCGATGCCCGACGCGCCGCACGATTCCGCGCTCGACGCCGCGCAGCCCCGCGGCGAAGAGGAACGCATGAGTGTTTCCATCGACATCGAATATCTCGGCGGACTGCGCACGCAGGCAAAGCATGGCCCCTCCGCGAGCACGCTGCTCACGGACGCACCCGTGGATAATCACGGCAGGGGCGAGGCGTTCTCGCCGACCGATCTTTGCGCGACGGCGTTCGGGACGTGCATGGTCACGATCATGGGCATTTACGCCGAGCGGCACGGCATCGACCTGCGCGGCACGACGGTGCATGTGGAAAAGGAAATGGTCGCCGCGCCCGTGCGCCGCATCGGCAGGCTCGCCACGGAAATCCGCGTGCCGCTCGCGCCCGATCATCCGCAGCGCGAAGCCCTCGAACGCGCGGCGCTCACCTGCCCCGTTCATCAGAGTTTGCACCCCGATGTGGAGAAAAGCGTGGTGTTTTTTTGGGGCGGAAAAGGATAATCGTCCTCGAAATTCTTCGCCGTTTATTACGGCAGGAAAGTCGCGCTCACGCGGAGAAATCGCGGCGCGGAAGCGGGAGCCGAGACGGCCACGGCACCGGCGGTGTCGCTCACGGTGACGCCCGCAATCGCATCCCAGCCGATGCCCGGAGCCCATGTCGCGATGGGCGACCACGGCGTTGCGGCGAGGTTGTCGGTGGCTTCGACGCGGAGCGCGATGTCGGTGGCGTCGAGGTTGCGGGTGAAGGTGAAGGCGAGTGCGGCGCCGTCGCTGGAGACAGTGGGTTGTTCGGCGGTGAAGGAACGGAGCGGGTTCGCGTTGAGGGCGTATTCGAGAAGGTTCGCGGTGCCGTCGATGTCGGGATCGTCTTCGGGGAACGATCCAGCGGCACCCGCGTTTGCGCCGAATTTTGCGAGCTGCCACGCGGGGTATCCGGCGGCGACGGGAAGGGTGTAGGCGATTTGCAGAGTGGGGCGCACGGTGGTGGTCGGGTGTTCCGAAGAGTACGCGAACCAGCCGTCCGGCCCGCTGCAATGGATGACCCAGCCGCGGTTCGGCGTGTCGGCGAGGAACGCGGCGATGTCAGCGGTGACATCGAAGATGACGGGGGCGTTGCTGAGTGTCGGCGCGTGCGTGAAGGAATCCACGAGTGCGGCATCGGCGTCATCCGCGTCCACACCGTTCACGAGCGAGTCCCAGGTGTCGGTGTCGCTCCACGGGATGAGCATCCGGTGGAGCGAGGCGAGGTCGGCGCTGGTGTGGCCCGCGCCCGCGCCGGTCCAGAGGCTGAGTTTTGCGGAAATGATGATCGCATTCAGCGGCACCTGCCCGGCGTCGGGGCCGAAGAGGTTGTCGAAGCGCACGAGGATTTGCGCGGGCTGATCACCCGCCTCGACGGAATCGGTGTCGAGGTCTGCGGAAAGCAGCGTGGTCGCGGATTCGTCGGCCGTAGGCGTGGCCGCGCGCAGCATCGTGTCCCCCGCCCCGGCGTATCCATTTTCCCCCTGCCGAAAGCGCACCGCGAGCACGGGCGGATCGCCGGGAAAAACGCCGGTGACGGGCCGGACTTTCGCGGCCCGCCCGGAGTGCGCGGCGTCGTGCATGTCTTCGATGGTGCGCAGGAGATTGTGCAGCGTCCAGCGTGTGGCGTTCACGGTGCCGGGCGTGAGGGCTGCGCCGTAAAAAACCGTGGGAATTTTATTGGGGCCGGAGAGGTTGTCCTCGTCGAAGGCGACGATGAGCAGGCTGTTGTGGGTGCGCGCCCATTTCGCGTAGGCGGCGAAGTTTTCGCGCAGCCAGTCGTCGCCCATGCGGACGGTACCGTCGTGCATGTCGTTCTGCTGATTTGGCACGACGATGGCCACGGCGGGGATCTGGGTGAAGTCGGCGGGAAAATCCAGGAAGCGCAGGTTGGTGTCGAAGCGCAGTTGGTTCGCCGGGATCGGGTCGGTGCCCTCGGCGGCCTGCCAGTTGGCCCACGGGTTGTGTTTGCGGCGGTAAAGTGTGCGGAGCACGCCGCCGATCACGCCGTCCGTCCCGTTCGTGTCGCGGTCGCCAATGGCGGGGAGGTCTTCGCTGTATCCGCCAAAGGTCGCGCCCGCGGCGATGAGGGCAGCACCGAGATTTGGCGCGCTCCACGGATAGATCAGCGGCCGCGAGTTGCTCACGACGCCCTGATTGTCGCCGGAGAAAAGGTGAAGATAGTTCGGCTGGCTCGGATGCGTGATGGCGTGGAACTCGGTGAAGTTCACGCCGCCGTCCGCGAGTTCATTGATGAACGGCGCATTTTCCCGATCGCCGAGCACCTGCGCATAATCCGTGTTTTCCTCGATGACGATGACGACGTGATCGTAGCGATGGGGCGCGGCGTGCGCGACCGCGGCGAGGGCGAGCAATGCGAAGACGAATGGGCGCGTGAACATGGTTTGAGGAATGCGGAACGGGAAGAGCGCATCCGCAGGCTTGCTGATACAGTCGGCGGGCGGGCGCGACAATGAGGAATCGCTGGTTTTGGCTCCCCGCGCGGACTGCATGACGCAACTGTAAGGCAAAATAACCATGCGGAAGTTCGCGGACGGGGGATGTTACAGCGCAGTTTCTGCAATTCCCACCCGCTCACCAATGACCTACTCCCGTCTCCTCGCCGCCTCCCTGTTGCTCGCCCTGTCCGCCGCCGCGCGGGCCGACGTGCTCATCAATGAAATCATGTATCACCCGTCGTCGGAAAATCCGGCGGAGGAATACATCGAACTTTACAACAGCGGAGTTGCGCCGGTCGCGCTGGCGGGGTGGCAGTTCACGAATGGGGTGACGTTCACGTTTCCCGCGTCGTCCATCCCGGCGGGTGGGTATCTCGTGGTCGCGGCGAATCAGACGGCGTTCACGGCGAAGTATCCGACGGTCACGAATTATGTCGCGGGCTGGACGGGGCAGCTTTCCAACAGCTCGAATACGATCACGCTGCGCGACTCGCTTTTGGTGAAAGTGGACGAGGTGGACTATTCGGATGACGGCGATTGGGGACAGCGGGAGCGCGATGCGCTCGCGGATTTCGGGCATCGCGGCTGGGGCTGGAACAGCGACGCTGACGGTCTCGGAAAATCGCTGGAACTGGTGAACGCGCTCTTTGACAACAGCGAGGGGCAGAACTGGAAGCCGAGCATCACAGCGCAGGGCACGCCGGGGGTGGCGAACTCGGTGGCCGCGTCGGACATCGCGCCGATCATCACGAAGGCCGAGCATTTCCCCCTGCTCCCGACGCACTCGGACCCAGTCGCGGTGTTTGCGAAAATGACGGACGATCATGCGAGCGCGATCACGGCGACGCTGTTCTGGCGGCTGGACGGCGGGAGCTTCGCGCCGGTGGCGATGTTCGACGACGGCACGCACGGTGATGGTGCGGCGGGCGATGGCGTGTATGGCGCGTTCCTTTCGGCGCAGGCGGACAATGCGATCGTCGAGTATTATTTTCAGGCGACGGATGCGACGGCGCACACGCGGACGTGGCCCGCGGCGGCGAAGGATTACACGGGGACGTTCGGACAGTTTTGCAACTGTCTGTATCAGGTCGATGACACGGTGTATGCGGGCTCGCAGCCGATTTACCGGCTCGTGATGAAGGCGGCGGACAAGACCGAACTGTCGAACATCAATTCAAACACCGGCACGCCGCCGTTCAATGCGGGCACGCCCGACCAGACTTACAGCCATGCGCGTTTCAACACGACGTTCATCAGCCGCGATGGCACGGGCTCGAAGCTGCGCTACCTCACCGGCACGCGGAATCGCGGCAACGGCAGTCGCACCGCGTTGCCGCAAAGTTTCAATCTGACTTTCTCGAACGCGGATTCGTGGAACGGCATTCATGGGATGAATCTCAACACGCAGAAGACGGTGTATCAGCTCGTGGGCAGCGCGCTTTTTCGGAAGGCGGGACTGGCGATGGCGGAGTCGCGAGCGATTCAGCTTCGGTGGAATGCGGCGAATCCAACCGGTGCGGGTTCGCCCTCCTACGGCATTTATCTTTGCAACGAAGCGGAGGATTCGGATTTCGCCGCGCATCACTTTCCCACCGACAGCTCGGGAAATCTCTACCGCGCGCTGCGTCAGGATTCCGTGGGTGGCGCAAACCTTCGTGACCAGAGCAACAACGCGAATCCCGCGCTGGCTGATCCGACTCCGTATCGCGTGAATTATTTCAAGCACACGAACACGAGCGAGGACAACTGGGCCGACCTAATCGGCCTCACGCAAAAGATCGCGAAAGGCCACTCGGTCGCAGCGACGTATGCCGTTTCGTGGGACGCGGATTTTGTGACGGCGATCCAGTCCGCGGTCGATGTGAATCAGTGGATGCGCTTCATGGCTGTGAGCACGATGGCGGACAACAGCGAGACGAACATCTCGAACGGCGACGGCGACGATTACTACTTCTATTTCGGCGTCACCGATCCGCGCGTGAATCTCATCACGTACGATCTCGACACGATTCTGGGCAGCAGCGGGACTAGCAACAGCGCGACGCACGGCCTCTTCCGCATGGCGCGCGAGGACTTCGCTCCGAACGCGCCCGCGCCGATCTATCCGCTGATGGCTCGACCGGAGTTTGCGCGCGTTTATTTCCAGGAATTGAAGCGTCTGCTCGACGGACCATTCTCCCCGGCGCAGCTCGATCAGACCGTGGATGAAACGCTCGGCGGAGTGGTCGATGCGGCGACGATCGCGAGCATGAAGGCGTTCAACGTGACGCGCACCGCGTACGTCGCGAGTCAGATCCCGCTTTCGCTTTCAAACACCGCGGCCTTCACCACCGGGAACGTGGCGCTCGCCATCTCGAACGGCTACCCGCTTTCGACCTCAAGCCTCTGCAACCTGACTGGAAAGGCTGATTGCCGCTACACTGCGAGCGTGCGGGTGAATGGCGTCCTCGCGACTTACACTCCGTGGAAAGTGACGAACGTCGCTTCCTTCACGACGAGCGTCGGCGATTGGAGCGCCACGAATGTCGCGCTGTCACCCGGCGTGAATCGGCTCCGCATCCAGGCTTTCGACAGCGCGGGCGCGGAACTGGAGCAGAGCTTTTTCGACGTGTGGTACGACGACGCGAGCGTGGCCAGCGTTTCCGGCGCGATCGCGGCGAATACGACGTGGACCGCGGCGGGCGGGCCTTACCAAGTGACCGCGGCGCTCACCGTGAACAACGGCGTGACGCTTACGATTCAGCCGGGCACGAGCGTGTATTTGAACAGCGCCATCGGCATCACCGTCGCCGCAGGCGGACGCATCGTCGCGGAGGGAACGGCGGCGCAGCCGATCCGCTTCACGCGCGCGCCGGGGCTCGCGACGAACGGCGGGACGATCACGATCAACGGCCAGGCCGGCGCGCCGGAGACGCATTTCTATTACACGTTCTTCGAGTTCGGCGGGGACCCGGCGGTCGTCTGCGCGGCGAACTCGAATGTCGTGATCGACCACTGCGAGTGGCTGCGCGCGGACGTCGCGTATCTGCATCTCGATGGCGGCTCTTTCATCATCGGCAACTCCATTTTTCCCACCGCCGCCGCGGGCGCGAATTTTGAGGGCGTCCACGGTGCAAACGCCGCGCCGCCCGCAGGCGGGCGCGCGATCATTCACGATAGTTTCTTCGGCAAAATGACCAGCGTCTCGGGCGACTACAACGACGTGATCGACTTCACCGGCGGCAACCGGCCCGGCGCGATCCTGCAATTTTACAACAACGTGATGACCGGGTCGGACGACGACCTGCTCGACATCGACGGCACGGACATGTGGGTCGAGGGAAACATTTTCATGCACGTCCACCGGAAGAATTCGCCGGACTCGGCGAGCGCGATCAGCGGCGGAAATGACGGCGGTGGCGGCACGGGCAGCCGGAAGGCGGCGTCGGCGATCGACACCGCGACCGAACAAATCACGTTCGCCGCCGCGCACGGTTTTGCGACGGGGCAGGAAGTGGTCGCGACCGCGCTGCTCGGGAACACCTTCCCGACGGCGGTGCCCGCGTTGCACGACGGCGGGCCGTATTACGTCCGCGCGATTTCCACGACGGTCGTGAAACTTTACCTGACCGCGGCGAACGCGAACGCGGACACGAGCGCGATCAATTTCACCGGCACGATCGGCGGGAGCGTCAGCCTTTCGCTCACGGCGCTGGGCGCGGTGTCGAACATCACGATCGTTGGAAATCTTTTCTATGATCTCGATCAGGCGGCGACCGCGAAGGAGGGAAATTTTTACACGTTCCTCAACAACACGTTCATCAACCAAAACAACACGGGAAGTCAGGACACGGTGACCGGCGTGCTGAACTTCGGCGACGACACCTATCACGAGGCGAGCGGGATGTATGCGGAGGGAAATATCATTCAGAGCGCGGTGGCGCTGACGCGGAATTATCCCGGCGCGGGGCTCGGGCAGACGGTGGTTTGGAACAACAATCTTTTCCCGCCGGGGATGACGTGGAGCGGCGCGGGGAGCGGAAATTTGAGCGCAGATGCGCGGCTCGCGGACACGGCGATCCCGACGCCGAACGAGCGCAACTACCAGCGCGTGGCAACGGAGATACGCCAGAAATTCGGCCTGCTCACCGGCTCGCCCGCGCGCGGCACGGGACCGAACGGCAGCGACAAAGGCGGCGTGCGCCCGATCGGCGTGAGCATCGGCGGCGCGCCGAGCGGCACGACGAATTTGACGAACGCGACGCTCACGATCGGCACGAACATGACCGGCAACGGCATCCCGGCTGGCGCGGGCGCGTGGCAGAGCGGCAGCGGCTGGACGCATTACAAATGGCGGCTCGATGGCGGCGCGTGGAGCGCGGAGACGCCGATCGTGACGCCGATCACGGTCAGCGGATTGGCGAATGGCACACACACCGTCGATGCCGTCGGCAAGAACGATGCGGGCACTTATCAGGACAGCACCGACCTCGGCGTGAGCGCGCATATTTCCAGCGCGACGTGGATCGTGAACACCGGCTACGTCCCGCCGACGCAGGGCGTGCGGATCAATGAAGTGCTCGCCAAGAATGTGGAGACGCTGGGATTCAGCGGAACGTTCCCCGACATCATCGAACTCTACAACGCGGGCAGCGCGCCCGTCGTGCTGGATGGCTGGGGACTCACGGATAACAACGCGCTTCCTTACAAATATGCGATCGCCGCGGGCACCACGCTGAATCCCGGCGCGTATCTCGTGATCTACGCGAGCAACGTCGCCGCTGTGCCGCTGCCGAAAACCGGCTTCGGTTTGAAGGACACGGGCGACACGCTCACGCTCACGAAGTCCGCCGCGGCAGGCGGCACCATCGCGGACGCGGTGCCCTTTGGCGCGCAGATCGCGGACTACTCCGCGGGCCGCCGCGCCACGGATGGCGCGTGGGATATGTGCCGTCCGACTTTCGGCGCGGTGAATGTCGTGGCCGCGCAGAACAGCCTCACGAATTTGAAAATCAACGAATGGCTCGCGGATGCGGTGACGCTCATCGGCCAGGATTTCGTGGAACTCTACAACCCGAACACGCTGCCGGTGAACATCGGCGGCTGCTACCTCACGGACAATCCGGTCGAGTACCCGACGCGCCACGCGATTCGCCAGCTCACGTTCCTCGCAGCGGGCGGCTACACGTTTTTCAAAGCCGATAACGACGTGCCTCAGGGGCCGGATCATGTGAACTTCAAACTCGACGCGCTCCAGGGCGAGATCGGTTTCTTTTCTCCAACGCTGACGCTGCTCGACAACATCGTGTATGGCCCGCAGTCGAGCGACGTGAGCGAAGGCCGCACGCCGAACGGCGCGGCGACCGTCGCGTTTTTCAACCAGCCCACGCCCGGCGCACCGAACCCCGGCGCGCTCGCGGGATCGACGACCACGGTGAGCCTGATGACGCCGACCAAAGTCTGGAGCTACTACGCCAACGCGAGCGCCGCGCCCGCCAATGACGGCTCGGGCCGCAACTTCACGCATCCGCTTTACACCGAAACCGGATGGTCCTCCGGCGGCGGCGTGCTCTACATCGAAAGCTCCGCGTTTCCCGCGAACTCGGACGGCTTCGCAAAGACCGCGCTTCTCCCGCCGGCAACTGTTGGGAGCCCGAATCTAACTCCTTACCAAACTTACTATTTCCGCACGCACTTCACATTCGCCGGGCCACTCGCGGGCACCACGCTCACGGCCAAACTCATGTGCGACGATGCGTGCGTGATCTATTTGAACGGCGTCGAGATTCTCCCGACGACCGGCACGCGCATTCGCATGGACCCCGGCACGCCGGCGTATCTCACGCTTTCCAACGGGCAGGGCGTGGACGCCTCCGGCGGCGCGGGATGTTACGAGACTTACGATTTCAGCAACGCGCAACTCGTCGTTGGCGACAACGTGCTCGCCGTCGAGGTGCATCAGTCCGCGCTGCAAAGCGGAGGCAGTCCGAGTTCGGATATTACGTGGGGCTTGAAACTCGATGCAAACGTCCTCGTCGGCACCGGCGCGGTGACGTTGAACGAAGTGCTGCCGATCAATAGTTCAGGCGCGGGCTGGATCGAACTGCTCAATACGTCGAACGCCGCCGTGGACATCGCCGACATGAGCCTGAGCAACGACGTTTCCGATCCGCGCAAATACGTCTTCGCCGCGGGCACTACGATTGCCGCGAACAGCTATCGCGTGCTCGATTGCAATGCGCTCGCCGCCGTCTCCGCGACGAACACCGGCTACGCGCTGACTGGCAATGGCGGCGGCGTGTTCCTCTTCCGCAAACTCGGCGATGGCGGCGGCCTGCAAGATTCCGTGAGCTACGGACTGCAAGTGCCGGACTTTTCGCTCGGTCGCACGCCGAATGGCAGCGGTGCATTCGCGCTGAATGTGCCGACGCGCAGCGCACTGAATTCCGCGGCGGGACTCGGCGCGATCACGTCGGTGAAATTCAACGAATGGCTCGTCTCGCCGAACGTGCCGCCCGGCTGGTTCGAGATTTACAACACCGCCGCGCAGCCCGTGCAATTGAGCGGCAACTACTTCACCGACCTGCTCACCAATCGCAGCAAATTCCAAATCCCCGCGCTGACCTTTGTCGGCGGAAGCGGCACCACGCGCTGGCAGCAGTGGATCGCGGACAACGACAACACGATCACGCCCGGCCATGTGAACTTCACGCTCGCTGCGAATCAAAACATCGGCCTCTTCTCCGGCAGCGGCGTGCAACTCGACGCCCGCGCCACCGGCTCGCCCGGTCTCGGCGTCAGCCAGGGACTTTTCCCCGACGGCACCGGCAGCGTGCAAACCCTCACGCCCACGCCCGCCGCCGCGAACATCCTCGGCTCGCTCGACACCGACGGAGACGGCATCCCCGACGCCTGGGAAATCGCGAACGGCCTGAACCCGAACGACCCGCTCGACGCCGCGCTCGACCGCGACGGCGACGGTAAATCGAACCTCTCCGAATACCTCGCCGGCACCGATCCGAACAACCCGCTGAGCGTCCTCACCAGCAGCATCGCAAAGTCCGCCGGCCAAACCGTGATCCGCTTCACCGCCGCCGCGAACAAAGGCTACACGATCCAATTCAAAAACACGCTGCTCGACCTCGCGTGGCAAAAGCTCACCGACATCGCCGCCGACCCATCCGTGCGCAGCCTCGAAATCCCCGACCCCGCCGCGAGCGGCTTCCCCGCAAGATTCTACCGCGTCGTCACACCAATCCAGCCGTAGGCCAAAGTAGTCCGCGGCTTTAGTCGCGGACTACTTTCCCCTCGTTTCCAAGTTGCACTTGGGAATGACGTTGCTGGCGAAGTTTCACTTCGGTGGCGCGGAGCCGGACGAAGCACAGCTTCGGGAAAACGGGCATTCCCAAGCGCAGATTGGGAACGAGTGCGAGGGCGCAGCCGGCGCGCACGGGCTCACCCCAGCAGCCCGCTTCCAATCGCAGCCGATCGCCGCGCGCATGCGGAGCAGGGTCGTCACGAGGATCGTGATGTCGCCCGCCTCGATCTTCTGCACGGTGCGCGGGTTCAGGTCGGCGAGTTCGGCCAGCCGCTCCTGCGTCAGCCCGCGCGCTATCCGCTCGCGGCGGAGATTGTCGCCGAAAGTCTGGAGCGCACGCGATTCTGCGGAGCGTTTGGGCACGCCTTATCAAGGCGCGAAACTCCGCAAATCGAACACGGCGCGTTGGGCTGTAAGGTGGTCATGTTTTGTCGTTGCCTTTTCGGAAATGGCACCCAGTCATTTTGTGAAATGAAAGGCTCGCGACAAATTGGTGAAGAGGATCAACGCCCGTCGCATGGCCATCCAGCATGCCGCCGACGCCCTCTGGCCCTACACCGAAGACGACAACCGTCCCATCCGCAAACGATTCAAGCTGCCATTGGAGAGGCCGTTTACTGGTAACCCTTTACGCATCCGTCCCATGAAATCAGTCCGTCTCATCCTCGCCATACTCGTTGCTCTCGTTGGGACATCAGTTCAAATCTTCGCATTGGCAACCGGAGATCGAGTTCAAGCGAACGCGGCAGCAAGCATTCGCGACAATCCTGCTGGGAACCTTATCGATAACGCAGTCACCGGCGACGCCGGCAATATCATCGCTGGCCCAGTCACGGCTACCTTTCAAGGAACTTCGTATGTTTGGTGGCGGGTCGACTGGGACACAAGACTAACCGGTTGGTCGATCGAACCGCGACTAACCAAGGTAACTCCCGCTCCGGTCATTAACAGCGTGTCGCCGTCGTCGGTGGTCGGTGTGCCGTTGCCGGGCCGGGTGAGCCTGACGCTCAATGGCTCCAACTTCGTGAACAGCCCGACGGTGGCGGTGACGTGGACGGGCGGCGCGGCGAACATTGCCAGCCAGTATGTGACCTTTGTGAGTTCGACGCGGGTGGACATCACCGTGGCCACGGATGTGACCGCGGACACCTGGACGGTGAAGGTGACCAATCCCGACGGCCAGCAATCCAACACGAGGAACTTCACCGTGACGGCACCGCCTCGGAGCCGCACAGGCGTAGATTACTCCTTTAGCCACCCAAGTCCGAGTGGATTGAAAGCGGCAGGGTATAATTTTGCCATCCGTTACGTTGGCGGTTCTGGCTCCCCCCACGACATTACTGCCACCGAGGCTCAGGCGTTACAGAACGCGGGTGTTGATATTATCGTCGTATTTGAATCCACAACAGGTCGGATGCTGAGTGGATATACGGCCGGGGTCGCTGACGCCAATACCGCTGTTGCCATTGCCATTGCCGCCGGCGGACCCACCGATTTTTTTTGCTACTTCGCCTGCGATTTCGATGCGTCCCTGGCCAATCAACCTGCGATAAATGCTTACCTCGATGGAGCCGCGACTGTTTTGGGCGGAGTCCAGCGGGTCGGCTTCTATGGTGGCTATTGGCCGTTAAAGCGTGTTTTGGATGCCGGTAAGGCGGCGAAGGGCTGGCAAACCGCAGCGTGGTCCAATGGTAACAGGGATTCCCGGATTAGCCTATACCAGCGCCCTGGTGAAGTAGCCATTGCTGGCGGCACCTGTGACATCGACGACGGTTACGGGACCGACTTAGGCCAATGGTCTGTCCGCCGCAGCATCCAAGCTCCTGATTTACTCGTTGAGTCAGGTTCTATCACTTTTAGTCCGGCGAGTTTGATCGTTGGTGGTAGTTTTAGCCTAAATTTTCGCATTAGGAACAATGGCCCCGGGGCAGCGGTGGCAACAACTGCGCGACTGAGAATGAGCACGGATATAGTTCTGACGCGCTATGACTCGCCGTTGAGTCCTCTTGATGTCAACATCCCGGCGCTTCCGGCAGGTGCTTCGTACACTTTCAACCAAGCCGTGCAAGTGCCTTCAACAACACCGCAAGGCCAATACTATGTTGGCGTATTTGCGGATGCGGAGGATGTTGCCGGACAGAGCGATGTCACAAATGATTCAGGACTTTCGGCAACCAGACTTAACGTAACGGCGATCGGAGTCTTGCCTCCGGTCATCACGTCGCAACCCATCAGCGTTACACGAAACACTGGTGAAACAGCGACGTTCACTGTCCAAGCTCAAGGCTCGAATCCTCAATACCGCTGGTTTCGCTACAGCAATCCCATCGGGAATGACACCGCGACGTTAACTTTGACGAATGTGTCTTCCAGTCAGGCTGGAGAGTATTGGGTGCAAGTGAGCAATGCCGGCGGAATTGTGCAAAGCAATCATGCCGTGCTCACGGTAAATTCACCGACTCTGCCAGCAACTGAGCCACCTGAAGCTGGTGAACTTCTCGGCACGTTTGAGGCGGATTTGCCCACCATTGTCATTACACATGGCTGGCAGAAGCCCTCGGAATCTGGGCCTTATACTCCAGGCACTCTTCCGTCATGGATGACACAAATGCGCGAGGCAATTAACAACCGTCTAAACGCTCAAAGAGCGAACATTCTGTTTTATCATTGGCCAAAGGCTTACTCAGAGTTTTGGGAAGGACCATTCTTATCGACCCATTTCTCGGGTCAGGCCCTCACAAAGCGATTAAGACCTTATGTCGGACAAGGATACTCGAAGCCAATTCAGTTTATCGGCCATAGCCACGGGGCATTCGTAAATGCTTATGCAGTCGAAGCACTAGGCATAAGCGTGGAACAATTTACCGTTTTGGATGCTCCTATCAGTGGTGATGCAAGCGCGGGCCAAGGCGATCTGTTATTAGGTAGCTTCTTTGCACGCCATTTATCCCGAGATTCCGTAAAGTGGCTAGATAACTACATAGCAACGCAGCCTCTATACACTATTAAATTCGGTGACATTATTGGCGGGGCGTCGCCCAACGGTGGATTGAAAACGGCCACTAATCACAAAACTATTCATGACAGTAATGGCGCTCAAATAGTGCGTAAAACTTACGTGTCGAAGCACTTATTATGTTGAATTGCAATCTGTTCCATGCAAATAGGTTACATGTTATCACGTCAATCGGACTTTCCCGCCTTCCGCACCCAGCTTGCACCCAT
>JAYVRQ010000270.1:0-6045 GCA_043776145.1 Chthoniobacteraceae bacterium | reverse complement strand
AGGCGGCGGGTTTGGAAAGCGCGGCGTTCAGCGAATGCAGCGTGTGAACGTTGTCCGCAAATGCGGTGAGTTCAGCGGGAAGTTCGATGCCCTTCGTTGCGGCCAGCGCGCGCAGGTCGCCGCCACTTTTGCAGTCGGCCATCTTGTCGAAGTTCACCGGCTTCAACGAAGCGACCGCCTTTTCGATTTGGACGAGCACTTGGTCGGCGGACGAAAGTCTTTCCGCGCTCAAGTGCGAAAAAAACTCCGACGCCTGCGGGCTGAAGTCGCCCCAGCTCCTCACCTTTTTCGCGAGCGATTCCCGCTTTGCGTGGAAGATATTGTTTGCGACGAATTGAGAACGAATCACGCCGAACACCGCCGCGCCAACGAGCAGCGCGGCGATTCCGGCGTAAAGCCACTTCAAATTTCGCGGCTTCGGCGCGGTGGGGAAGGGGACCGCTTTCCGAACCGACGACGCAGTGCGCAGCGGCGGCGCGGCGGGCATCGCGACAGGTGCCGCCCCGCGCGCGGTCGGGCGCGGGATGCCGATGGTTAAAGCATTCGCGGGGACATCCGGCGCGGGCAGCGTGCCCGGCCGCGTGAGATCGAGCACGGGACGGCCCGAGGGTTCCGCCGCCGCGCGCAGCGTCGAATCCGCCTCAAGGCCGATCCAGCGGAAGTCGGAAATCTCGTCGCTCGGTTGTAGCGCGGTCGTGAAGGGAACCTGCCACAAACGATCCGGCGAAAGCCGCAGCGACTCCGCGAAAAGCGCGCGCAAATCGGTGCCCGGCGCGTGCAGCAGATACGCACCGCGGCTCGCCTCGCCGGTCACGAGCAGCCATGCGCTGTTCGCATCGCCGGTCGTCTGCGCCCAGTGCCCGCCGGCTTGCGCGGGAAAACTCGCGAGCGCGATTTCATCCGGCGTTTCCAGAAAACGCGGAGCCTCCTCCCACGCACTTAGCCACGACATCCCGAGCAGCACATCCGCCGCCGACGCCCCGCGCGTGCCGAGCGCCGCGACTTCGCGCTGCTCCGCGATGACGTGATGCGCGAGATGATTGGTGCGCCCCGTGTAATCCGCCCCCGCATCGCGAATGCAACTCAGCACATGAAAGCGCCCGCCCGCCACCGCGACGATGCGATGACAATAAATCACGCGCTCCGCCCCGAGCCCCGGCAGCCGCGCGAACTGGCTCGCCCGCTCGATCGCCGAGACGAGCAGCGGACTGATCTGCCGGTGCCGCGCGACCGTTCCAAAGCCGGAACGCCCCGCCTCCAGCAGGCGCGGCGCGCTGGTGTAGATCAGTTGCCAGGCCATGCGTCAGAGAAACCAGGCACTCCAAAGTGCGCGCCGCCGCGCCTTCCGGGCACGCACGTACTGCGGCTCTTTTGAGACGCGCGAATATCGCGGGCATGGCGCGGATCGGGAAGAGCCATGCGATGCCCGGCAGGTTGAAGTGGCGGCGACTTTAGGCTTGGAGCCATGTTCGCTGGCCTAAAAGAAAAACGGCCCGAGAATTCGCCGTTCCGCCGACTGATTTGCGGGAAACTGGAAATCCATGATGAACTGCTCTTCGCTGCCGGGCAGTCGGAGGCCGGCCAACTCCGCGGGCAGATGCGCGGGGTGCCCCTGGCTGTAGGCGGGCTGCTCCTTGATGCGGCCCACCAGCGCCACGACTTCATCGTTTGGCCGCAGCGGCAGCACGGCATAGCGATCGAATTCATTCCAATCCTTCGACACCGCCAAATCCGACCGCAAACAAAGCCGCAGATACAGGCCGACCAGCGCCCGGAACTGCACGCCCGATTTCTGTTTTCCGAATTGCCGGTGCAACTCCGCCTTCGCCCGCTCCCGCAGCGTCGAAAAGGCGCGTTCATCGAACCAGCAATCCCCCGCCGTCCGGCTCGCTCTCAGCGTTTCGCCTTCCCGCGTGGTCTTCGCGTCCTGAATAAAGCGGACCAGTCCGCCGGGTCCGCTGAGCCGGAAAAAAGCCGGCTGGCCGACAAAGCTCGACCAAATGTGCGGGCTGACTTGAAAGCCATCGGGCTGGGGAATCGGGGTTCTTTTCATATGGGCGAAGCGTGAACGCGCCCCGCTTTATCCGCACTGATTGATGCACCGTCAATGGGTATGAAGCCGTTCAATAACGCATCTGCTGGCGAACTTCCGCGCGATGGCAGTCCGCGATTTTTCTCCCAATGCGCGGAGGCGGCGGGTTTGCTGCACGGCTTCCCGCCATGAGCCTCATCCGTCTCGATTCGATTTGCCGGCATTATGAAATGGGGAGCGAGACGGTCCATGCGTTGCGCGGCGTTTCGCTCACCATCGAACGCGGGGAATACGTCGCGATCATGGGGCCGTCGGGCTCGGGGAAATCGACGCTGATGAACCTGATCGGCTGCCTCGATACTCCGTCGTCGGGCACCTACGAACTCAACGGGCACAACGTCGGCGAGATGGACGACAACGCGCTCGCCGAAATCCGCAATCGCGAGATCGGCTTTGTGTTTCAAACCTTCAACCTGCTCGCGCGATCGAACGCGCTGCGCAATGTCGAACTTCCGCTCATCTACGCCGGGATGGACATCGACGAGCGCCGCGAAGTCGCCCTTGCCGCCCTGCGCGATGTCGGCCTTGCGGATCGCGTGACGCACAAGCCGAACGAAATGTCCGGAGGCCAGCGCCAGCGTGTTGCCGTCGCGCGGGCGCTCGTGAACAAGCCGTCGATCCTGCTCGCCGACGAACCGACGGGGAATCTCGACACGCGCACCGGCGAGGAAATTCTCGAACTTTTCGAGAGCCTCTCCGCGAAGGGCAACACACTCATCGTCGTCACCCACGAGGAAAACGTCGCGCGCCACGCCCGCCGCATCATCCGCATCCGCGACGGTCTGGTCGCGAGCGATGAATGGCTGCCCGACAAGGATTTGAACCTTGACTAGGCGAGTCAAAGTCGCCTGTGCTACCGTTACACCATCGGGCAGGAAAGGAGCGCAGAAGTAAGCGGCGTGCGCAGTGAATGCAAGCGCCCGTGCGGCGAAAATTCCGGGACCGGCGCGTGACGTGCGGTTTATGTTGAATCACATTTCCATTCGGACATGATCGCGCGGCTGGAAAGAAAGAATGCTTTTGAATTTATGGCCGAACCTTTTTACTTCATCTGTTATTCCCGCCTGAAAGGCAGTGACGAAATCGCGCTCACTCTGGCGGATCGGCTGGCGGCCGGGCCGCCGAGCATCCCGGTCTGGCTGGACCGTCGCAACCTGCAGGGCGGAATCGATTGGGACGAGCAGGTGGTGGAAGCCTTGCGCACATGCGCCGGTGTCCTCTTCATCATGACCGAGGACAGCGTGAACCCGGCTTCCGAATGCAAAAGGGAATGGACGCGCGGGCTCAAGTATAACAAAGCGATCATTCCGCTTCTCTTCGATAAGAAGGCCGAGATGCCCTTTCGGCTCGAACCGCGGCAGTATCTCGACTTTACCCGCAGCTTCGATGCGGGCCTGGCGGGGTTGCGGGAACATCTTCGCTGGCGCACGACTCCGGCGGGCGTCTTGCACACGCTGAAGGAAAGGCTGGAAGACACCCAGCGCGATCTCGCGCGGGCGGAGGAAGCGGACAAGGCGCGGATGGAAGAGGAAGTCGCGGAACTAGAACGGCAAATCGACGAGCCGCAGCGCAAACTAAAGGCGGAGGGTAGTTAGAAACCGAAGGAGCCCAATGGCAGATCCTTTCTATTTCATCTGCTATTCACGCCGCGATGGCGAGGAGGTCGCACTAAGACTGGCGGATCAGCTTGCGGCGGGACCGCCGAGTATTCCCGTCTGGATCGACCAGCGCAATCTGCAACCCGGCATTGATCGCTATGCCCAAGTCGTCCAGGCATTGAAGGACTGCCGCGGCGTTGTCTATCTAATGACCCGGGATAGCACCGATGCGGGCTGTCCCTGCACGCAGGAATGGATTCGCGCGCTGAAGTATAAAAAGCCGGTGATTCCCCTCAGCCTGCACGGAGAGGCCGAACTGCCCTTCCAGTTGGAGCCGCGTGAACCCATTCGTTTTGCGGAGGCTTTCGATTCCGGCCTCGCGCGGCTCCGCGAGCATGTCCGCTGGCGTGCCACGCCGCAGGGCACGCTGCATACGATGAGCGAACGGCTGAAGGACGCGCGCCGCGACTTGGCCGAGGCTCAGCCAGGAGACAAGGCGCGTATCGAGGAGGAAATCGCCCATTTGCAACAGCAGATCGACGCGTTCCAGGGCATCATCGACAATCCGCAGGCGGCGCAGGAGCGGACTCAGAAAAGCATCGAGAGCGGGCTCGAGCGGGAGCGCCAGCCGGAGGTTCCCGTCGTGGCGAAAGCCCGCACCCATTTTATCAACCGCCCTCCGTTGATCCCGCCGACCCACTTTCAGGACCGTCATGTGGAGACCCGTTTGATCGGAACATTCCTCCGCGCGGAGAACATGCGATTGATGACCGTCGTGGGGCGCGGCGGCGTTGGGAAGACAGCGATGGTCTGCCGTCTTTTGCGGGCGCTCGAAGGAGGAAGGCTGCCGGATGACTTGGGGGAACTCACCGTCGATGGCATTGTCTATCTCAGCGCCCGGTCGGGCCACCCGGTCAATTTTCCGAATCTATACTTCGATCTATGCAAGCTGCTGCCGGAGGATACTGCGAACTCGCTTGACCAACTCTACAAGGATCCCAGGCAAAGCTGTACGACGCAGATGCAGGCTTTGCTAAGTCACTTTCCCGGCGGAAGGACCGTCGTTCTTCTCGATAACTTCGAGGATGTCGTCGATGCGGAGACTCAGGCGATCAGGGAAGGGGAGCTTGAGGAAGGGTTGCGCGCGGTTCTGGATGCGCCACCGCATGGCCTCAAGTTCATCGTGACCACCCGCGTGGCTCCGCGCGCTTTGCTGCGGGTTCAGCCGGGATTGCAGGATTCCGTGGAGCTTGACCAGGGACTGAAGTCGCCTTTTGCCGAGAATGTTCTGAAAGCCATGGACCCCGGCGGGACGCTCGGCCTGACCGCGCCCGGTGCCCCGCTGGCCGAAGCGCGCGAGGCGACGCGCGGTTTTCCCCGTGCGTTGGAAGCGGTCGTCGGTATCCTGCGCACCGATCGCAGCACGGATTTGCGGAGCTTGCTTAAGGAACTGCGGCAGCTCGGCTCGAAGGCTGGGGACGTGGTCCGCGATCTCGTGGGCGAGGCGTTCAACCGTCTCGATCCGCTCGCGCAAGAGGTGATGCAGGCGCTTGCCGTCTATGGCGCGCCGGTTCCCGCCGTGGCGGTGGACTATCTTTTACAGCCGTATCGCATCGGCATCGACAGTTCAAAGGCGCTGGGTCGCCTGGTCAACATGCAGTTCGTCCGCGGTGAGGCGGGACACTTCTACCTGCATCAAGTGGACCGCGATTATGCGCTAAGTCGCGTCGTGGAAGGCAGTGCGTCCGACCGGCACGAGGAACCGCCGCCCTTTAGCCGCTACGCGCTGCGCCACCGCGCCGCCGAATACTTCAAGGAGACACGCAAACCGCGCGAGGCATGGAAGACGCTGGATGATTTGATGCCACAGTTTGCCGAGTTCGATCTCCGGCTAACTGGTGAAGACTATGCGACTGCCGCGATGGTGCTGTTCGAGATGGGTGACAATTACCTCGCCTTGTGGGGTCACTACCGTTTGCTGGTGGACCGGCACGAGCAGTTGCAGGGTAAGCTGGCCGACCGCAATCTGGAATTCGCGAGCGTCTGCAGTCTGGGCAGTGCCTATGCCCGGACGGGCCATTTCGAAAAAGCCATCCACTGCTTCGAGCAGGCACTGGCCATCGCCCGCGCGGACAAGGATCAGCAGATGGAGGCGGTTGCGCTCGGTGATCTAGGCTGGTGTTATGGAGATATAGGCGATCAGGGCAGGGCAATCGAACTGGGCCAGCAGGCGCTCACGATCTATGCAGCTCTTGGCGACAAGGCTGGCGAGGCCATTGCCCGCGGCAATCTGGCGAATCGTTTCAGCGATCTTGGTCGATCAGCCGAGGCGATCGAACAGTACGAGCACGTCAT
>JAYVRQ010000269.1:0-1889 GCA_043776145.1 Chthoniobacteraceae bacterium | reverse complement strand
GCCCCGGCAAATCTCGGCCAGCTCAAGAACGCCGCCACGCAGGCAAAGAAACACCTGGACGAGAAACTTGCCCCCGTGGGCGGGGCAGGGCAGGCTATCAATAGCCTCGTCGCAGGCTTCCAAAAGACCACGCCCGACAACTACGCCCCGGTGAACCTCGGCCAAACCAAAGCAGTCGCCAAGCCCTTCTACGACCGGCTCATCGCCCTCGGCGTGGATACGAGGGCGGGACTCATCGCCCACGGCTACCCCGCCAACTGGCCCCACGCCTACCCGTGGAACCCAAACGACCCCCTGAACAAGCCCTCCCCTCCCGGCCAGCCAGTGGACAAAACCGCCAACTACGCCCCCGCAAACCTCGGCCAGCTCAAGATGACCTTCAGCTTCAACGCCAACCAGGACACCGACACCGACGGCCTCCCCGACTGGTGGGAGACGCGCTACAATCTGAACCCGCACAATCCCACCGATGCACTCACCCTCTCACCCGGCGGGCTGAGCTACCTCGCGGCATACGGGTCGGGCATCGACCCGAATGATCCGCTTCAGGGCGCATCGCCCGCCGCGCCCGCGGGTGTGCATATTAGTTTCCCGGATACCGCCTTGCATCCCGCCGATCCCGATCTTTCGCAGATCCGGGTGGAGTGGAATGCGCCGGCGGAATCGGGCGTGACAGCCACCCTGGGCAGGACGTATGCGGGCGATCCCGGCGAAGTGTTTGCGCCGGTGGCATTGGCTTCACCCACGCAGTCTGTCCCGATCACGGGTCTTCTCTCCAAGCGTATCTATCAGTTCCGGGTGACCTTCACCGGAGCGAATAACAAGGCCTCCTCCACGGACATCAGCTACGAGGTGCCGGTGATCCGAGGGCTGATGCACCGGAGGACTCTCGGCGAGGGGATGGCCAGCAACGCAGTTACATTTCTTTTCCCTGGGATGCGGCTCTATAGTAATAACACTTACACTGGCGTGCCCAGGAAGTTCGCCAGCTACCTTCGCACTTGGAACTATACCACCTATGCGGGCGACGAATATCATTATGGTTCGGAATCGCTGTCCTATCAATTTTCCAGCCGGAATTTCAGTTGGACCACTGAGAACCACACCATTTACTACACCGCGCTCGGGAATGAGGCCGGCCGGGACGATGTAATCTATTCGCTCACCGGCACAGAGCCCGCACCGGGCAGCCCGACCGGAGGCGCGACGGAGGCTTCCACGAGCGCCAGCACGGGTTCATATGCGAGCAGCACGACGCGCGTGCTGAACTTCACCCTGCAGCCCTATTCCACTTTGACTGCCTCAGGTGCCTATGCACCGCTGTGGCCATTCCTCTCCATCAATAGCGGCAGCAAGGAATATGGGGACTATTACAACGTGCAGACTCACACGCACTACCCCTGGACGAAGACGCCCACCTTGGTGAGCGACGCAAGCGGCCAGCACCTCCAATGGACGGGCAGCGATGCCTCCTATGTCGGGAAGGTCAGCTATACACCGCCAACAGACTTTGCGACCCATGTGCCAAGCGGCACGACGATCAGCAACACCGGCGGAAGCGTGAGCTGGACGCGCCCTTTTTCCGGCAGCTTCTCCAACAGCTCGGAGACGGTGACGCTCACCGGGGAAATGAGCACCCAGGCGCTGGTGGATGCATCCGCGCCGGACACCGTCTCGCTGGGCCTCATCCCCTGGTACATCCCATACGGGACCGAGGCGAAGAAGGACTTTACCAACCAATATGCAATCGCTGGTAACGGGCTTTATTACACCACCGAGGCCAGCCCCTGGCTGCAATGGGACTACGACAGCACCTACACCTCGGGCACCTACGGGTCGTCGCTGGCAGGCTATCCTCAAAACGGCCATGTGACAGTGCCGGTGAACTT
>JAYVRQ010000268.1:0-23337 GCA_043776145.1 Chthoniobacteraceae bacterium | reverse complement strand
AGGCGCGGCTGCGCGCCGTGATCCTGATGGCGATGTCGAACAAGTTCGGCTCGCTGCTGCTCACGACTGGCAACAAAAGCGAACTCGCGGTCGGCTATTGCACGCTCTACGGCGACATGTGCGGCGGGCTCGCCGTCATCAGCGACGTGCCGAAGACGACCGTCTATCGCCTTTCCGAGTGGATCAATCGCGACCGCGAAATCATCCCGCGCGCCACCATCACCAAGCCGCCCTCCGCCGAGCTGCGCCCCGATCAGACCGATCAGGATTCGCTCCCGCCGTACGATGTGCTCGATGCCATTCTCGATGCGTATGTGGTCGAGGGAAAATCCCGCGCCACCATCGTCGCCGCCGGTTTCGACAAAGCCACGGTCGATCGCATCGTGCGCCTCATCGACCTCAACGAATACAAACGCCGCCAGGCCGCGCCCGGTCTGAAAGTCACCAGCAAAGCCTTCGGCGTCGGCCGCCGGATGCCCATCGCCCAGCGTTATCGCGACCAATAATTCTACCCCAATGAAAACCATCCAATCCGCTTCAGTCTGCGGGCTCGGCAAACTCGGAGCCTGCATCGCCGCAACCCTCGCCCAGCAAGGCTTCGACGTGATCGGTGTCGATATCGACGCCGAGAAAGTCCGCCGCATCAACGAGGGTCTGCCGCCGGTCGAGGAGCCGTTGCTCGCCGAGACGATCACCGCCGGAAAATCGCGGCTGCGCGCGACCGTCGATCACCGCGAAGTCACCGGCACGGACATCACTTTTTTCATCCCGCCATCCCCTTCCCTGCCCGACGGCAGCTTCGCGACCGAGTTTCTCCTGAAAGCCATGCAGCCCGTCGCGAAGGCGCTGCGCGAAGCGGGGAAGACCGGCCACATTTTCGTGTGCAGCTCGACGACCACGCCGGGCGCGGTCGATTCCGTGCTCATCCCGATGATCGAAAAGGAAACCGGGTGGACGTGCGGGAAGGAATTCGGCTTTTGCTACAACCCGGAATTCATCGCGCTCGGCAACGTCGTGAACGGCCTGCTCGAACCCGACATGGTGCTCATCGGCGAATCCGACAAGGCGAGCGGCGACACGCTGGAAGGCATGTACCGGCGCTACAATCGCAACCAGCCGCGCATCTCGCGCATGTCGATCATCAGCGCGGAACTGACGAAGATTTCCGTGAACAGTTACGTGACGATGAAGATCAGCTTCACAAACCAACTGCGCATGATCGCGGAGCGTTTCGACAAGGCGGACATCCACGACATCCTCGCCGCGATCGGCGCGGACAGCCGCATCGGCGCGAAGTATCTGCGCCCCGGCCTCAGCTTTGGCGGCCCGTGTTTCCCACGCGACAATCGACTGCTCGCCTACACCGCGCGGCAGGCCGGTGTGACCGCACCGATGGCGGAGGCGACAGATGTTATCAACGAACAAACCAAGCTCGACCTGCTGCAAAGGATCGAGAGCAGCGTGGGTAAGGAAGACACCGTCGCCGTCCTCGGCCTTTCCTATAAACCGGACACTTACATCGTCGAAGAATCCGCCGGCCTTTACCTCGCGCAGAATCTCAAGCGTCACGGCCACCGCGTCATCGTGCATGATTTCGCCGCCGCCCCCGCGAACAGTCCGGCGCTGCACGAGTTTGAAATGATCGCCGACATCGCTGCGCTGAAAGATCGCGCGGACCTCAAGCTCGCCGTCGTCTGCTGCCCGTGGCCGCAGTATCGCGGATTGAAGTTTCCTGCCGGAACCACCGTGCTCGATTGCTGGGGAGTCGTGGGTAGTTAGATAGAACCGCCGCATCCTATAAAAATGGAAACGAACGACGAAGCACTAAAAGGCCAGGTCCGGGAGTTTTGGAATCGCGGGAGTTGCGACACCCATGCCGCGGTTTCCGAGAAGTTCACGCGCGACTACTTCGAGGAAATCGAAACGTATCGTTATTACGATCAGCCTTTCATCCACGGCTTTGCGCAGTTCACGCGGTACTTTGGGAAGCGCGTGCTGGAGGTTGGATACGGAGCGGGCACCGACTTCATCCAATGGCTCCGCGCGGGCGCGCGCGCATCCGGTGTGGACCTAACCCAAGAGGGTCTCGCCAACCTCACACACCGGATTCAAGTCTATGGTCTGCCTTCTCCTGAAAAGATCACCGTCGCCGATGCCGAGGCTCTGCCTTTTGAATCGAACAGCTTCGATTTGGGATACTCCTTTGGCGTGCTGCATCATTCGCCCGACACTGAGAAAGCCATCGGCGAACTCGTGCGCGTGATCCGTCCCGGCGGCGAGCTAAAGATCATGCTCTACAACAGCCGCTCGATCTGCGCGATCAACGCATGGGTCAAGCACGCGCTGTTTCGCGGGCGTCCCTGGAAATCCATTGCCTGGGCGCTTTGGAACCACGTCGAAAGCATCGGCACCAAAGCCTATACCCATGCCGAATTGCGCGGCATCCTATCCGCACTCCCGCTCCAGGATATTTACGTCCACACGGAACTGACCTCCGCCGACACCCTCGCCTCCTCCGCATTCCCGCCGATCAACTGGCTCTATCGCATGGCCATCTGGATCGCGGGCTATCGGTCCCCATGGCGCATTCATGCCTTTCAGGGAAAGGGTTCCATTCACACGGGCGGCAAAGAGGTGCAGTTCGCCGGACACCGGCTGGGCTGGTTCCACTGCATCACCGCGCGCAAGTCCGCCTGACCGAATCGGCGCGCCCCGCCTCAGAGTTTGTCGAGGCCGATGTTCGAGGAAAACGTCGTCTTTTCGTGCATATGCTTGCGCAGCGTCCAGTGGCCCGGGACGACGTCGCATCGGCCGCGGAGCCGCAGCTTCTGCCATTGCCGCCGGCCCCGCGCGACGAAGCGCATCATCTTTCCCCGCATCCCGTCGGGCACACGGTGCTCCTGCCGGATCATCGAGCTTTCGCGCACCATGTTTTTCTGAATGCGCGCATCCGCCGACTGCCCGGCGGCGTGCCAGCGGTAGTCCACCAGCAACTCCGGCAAATGCCCGATGCGGCAGCCATCGCGCCCCAGCCGCAGGATGAAATCGTAGTCCGCGGAATTCTTCAGTTCTTTGTGCCGGAACGCGCCGAGGCGGGCATAGACCGCCTTTTTCACGAAGAGCGTGGGATGCACCACGTAACACACGCCGCCGTAGCGCAGCACGTCGTAATCGAACACCGCCTCCTCGCGCCGGTAAATCTCGCGCCCGTTCCCATCCACAAACACCACATCCCCGAACAACCCATCCCAATCGGGATGTGCCGCGAACGCCCCGCCCACCGCGTGGAGCGCGCCGAGCCGATAACAATCGTCCGCATTCAGGATCGCCACCACTTCCCCCGTCGCGCGCTCAATCCCCTTGTTCATCGCATGGTAATGCCCGTCGTCTTTTTCCGAAGTCCAAATCAGGTGGGGATATTCTTTCAGAAGCTCGACCGTGCCATCCGTCGATCCCCCATCGAAAACAACGTGCTCCCAATCGGGATAACCCTGATTCTTCACGCTCTCGATCGTATCCCGGATCGTGGTGATGCTGTTGAAGCAGGGAGTGACG
The DNA here is from genome assembly GCA_043776145.1 of Chthoniobacteraceae bacterium. Taxonomy (GTDB): domain Bacteria; phylum Verrucomicrobiota; class Verrucomicrobiia; order Chthoniobacterales; family Chthoniobacteraceae; genus JANLQB01. Next base: position 19,782 of record JAYVRQ010000268.1, on the reverse strand, counting down.
ACTGAGATTTTCGGGAGGTTCGGCATAAACGGTCGCAGACTTAACCAGCGATAGACAGGGGACGCAAATGCTGTGCTAAAGCATGACATCGACCGCCCGCCGACATATCGGTTCATGAAGTACCAGTTCACAGCCAACAAAGGCTGAATAGTGCTACTTCAAAGTCCCAAAGGCGCGAGCGTCAGTTAACGTATGCAGCCTCGTTGGAAAGCAGCAGCGCCTGCACGTAGGTTTCCCACGCATCCAGCGGTTTGCGATCGACGATTTTGCCTTCGTTCTGGATTGCGCCGTACATGTCGCTTCCACGGTTTTTGTTTCGATCGAGGCGCTCCTTCGCGACTTTGCCGTACTTTTCCGACAATGCCTTGTTGGCTTCGGCCATTTGCGGCTCCAGCTTCTTTTCTTCGCCAAGAAATTTCAAGGCGAGTTCCACTTCGGCGGGTTTTCCATTCAAGGGATCCGGACCCTTTGGCGAACGCTGGAAGAGCAGCTTGTAGATCGCGGTAATACGGCCAACGGCTGTGTTCGAAGCTTCCAGAATGGTCTTGTGTGTGAGGACGTTGCGCGCGGCATCGGCGGACATCGGGCTGTTCATGAGATAGAGCGCCTGTTGTGGCACCACCGTGGTGGTGCGTTTGCTGTTCGGCATGTCGGGATTGCTGAAATCGAAATGTGCCATCAGTTCGGGCACATTGCCACGGTCGATGTAGCCATAAACGCTGCGACGATAACTGTAGGGTTCGTCGGCAAGATTCACGGGCTGCCCGCCGGTCAGTTTTTCGACTGCCTTGCCATTTACCATGAGCGGTTTTCCATCGACCATCACTTTCTCGATGCCGAGGTCCAGCTTGCCGGCAAAGAAGAGCAGCGAATCGCGCGTCGCTTCAAAATCCAGCCGCCGCACATTCGCCCGCCAGAGGTAGCGATTTTCAGGGTCAATGGTTTCATGCGCCTTGTTGGTGAAGCTGCTTTCCTGATACACCTTCGAGAGCATGATGAGCTTGTGCAGCTTCTTGAAGGACCAACCCTGCTCCATGAAGTAGCTGCTGAGGTAGTTAATCAATTCGGGATGGGTCGGCGCTTCCGACTGGGTGCCAAGATCGTCCGGCGTCCGCACGAAGCCTTCGCCAAAGTGGTGCATCCACACGCGGTTGACGATGACGCGGGCCGTGAGGGGATTGCTCTTGCTGGCGATGGCTTGCGCGAGTTCGAGGCGTCCGCTGCCCTGCCGAAACGGTGCGCGTTTGGCACCCGGCGAAAGCACTTCGAGGAAACTGCGCGGGACGACATCACCGCGGACATCGGCTTGGCCGCGAATCATCACGGCTGTGTCCATTGGATTGGGTCGGTCGGCGACAACCATCGCGCGCTTCGGCGCACCGTCGTGGGTCAGCAGCAGGTTGTTGATTTTGCCGAAGACGAAACCGGCCTTGCCGCGCATTTGCTGGGGCCAGCGATTGCTCGCTTCCCGGACGCCATCTGTGGTCAATTTGTCGGGAGTGTCCGCTTGGAAAGGCACGGTGGCGAGTTGTTCGATCCCGGAGTCGAAACTAGTGACGGAACCGCTCTTGGACGAGGCGAGTGCCTTGAGATATTCGCCGCCTTTGCCGCCAATCTGGGCGAACGCCTTGCCATAGATTTGGGCAAGATCGTCGAAGTTTGCCGGTGTTGTGCTGGAGAAGGCAGCGGCCACCATTGGGTTGTATTTGTTGCCTTTGTTGGCTGCAACTTCCGCCGCGATTGTTTTCCAATTGTCCCCGCCATCGTTGAAACGCTTGAGCGGTCCGAACACCGCGTCATCGCGATTCAGGCGTCCGCGGATTCCATCCAGAATGTCGCGTTCCAAATTATTGTCCTTAACCAGAGCCTGAAACGCGAGCAATTCCTCGGCGCTGGCTCCACCGCGATTCTTGTGCGCAGCCATCATGTACACGGCAGCCTTCTGCGCGAACATGGCATTGTATTCGCCGATGATCTTGTAGTAGCGGTCGCGGTTTTCCTGCTCCAAACCCTTCAGTTGTTTCTCGAAGTCTTCCGTCAGCGCCTTTGCCGCCGGGGGCGAGATGACCGGCTTTTCCGAGGGTTCCATGATGTTCGCGAAGATGCCGTGCATCGCATAGTAATCCTTCGTCGGAATCGGATCGAACATGTGATCGTGGCAGCGCGCGCATGTTACCGTCATCGCGAGGAAGCCTTTCGAGACCACGTCGATGCGATCATTGATGACATCGTTGTTGTTGCCAAAACGTTCGCCAACTGTGAGGAAACCGAGCGCCGCGAGATTTTCCGGCGCGTTTTTGGGGATCAGGTCTGCAGCCAGTTGCTGGGTGATGAACTGGTCATAAGGCATGTCCGTGTTCATCGCCTTGATAACCCAGTCGCGGTAGGTCCATGCGTATGGGTAGCGATAGTCGGTCATGTTATTATTGCCACCGTCGCCGCCGATGGTGTCGGCATAACGGGCGGAATCGAGCCAGTAGCGGCCCCAGCGTTCTCCATAGGCAAGCGAACCCAGGAGCCGGTCAACGATTTTCACAAAAGCATCCGGCGATGTGTCGGCAACGAATGCCTTAAGTTCCTCCGGCGTCGGAGGCAGACCTGTCAGGTCATAAGTCGCGCGGCGGAGCAGCGTTTCCTTGCTCGCCGGTCCAATTGGCACCATTCCCTTTTCCTCGATCTTTTGCAGGATGAAGGCATCGACGGGATTGATTTGCCCCTTCAGCGCAGTGTTTTCCAGCCAGCCACGATTTTTAAGCGCGGTTGGAACGGCAGGCTTCTTCACGGGTTGATAGGCCCAGTGAGAACGCGCCTTGTCGGTCAACCCGGACAGCTTCGTAACCATCGCTTTCGATGCGCCTTTGCGCGGATCGGGCGCACCCATCTTTACCCATGCCGTCAGATCGGCAACCTGTGCGGGCGAGAGCTTCTCGCCCTTCGGAGGCATTTGCAGATCGGGATCCTTGTAACCCACTGCGACGATCATCGGACTCTTGTCCGGATCGCCGGGTTTGATGACCGCGCCATTCTTGCCTCCTTTCAGCAACCCTTCCCGCGTGTCCATCGTGAGATCGCCCTTGGACTTGCCTGCTTCGAGGCTGTGGCACTTGTAACAAGTTTCCTTGAAGATGGGTTGAATCTTCTTCTCGAAGAATTCGACTTGTTTTGAATCGAGCTTCGCAGCCTCACCCATCATCATCATCGACGGATCTTCGTCGGCGGCTTGAAGGGTGACGGCACGGGCGAAACCCGCGAGCCCGAGCAGGATTACGTGGCGCGTGTGCATGGGAGTAGCCTGTGGATCAGGCGATGACGTCTTTGACGACTTTGCCGAAGTTGTCCGTGAAGCGGAAATCACGGCCGTTGTAACGATAGGTGAGCTTCGTGTGGTCGAAACCCATGAGTGCGAGAATGGTCGCGTGCAGGTCATGCACATGCACCTTGTTCTCCGCCGCGCGCGAACCGAATTCATCGGTCGCGCCGTAGGTCGTGCCGCCTTTCACGCCACCGCCGGCCATCCACGTCGAGAACGCGCGTCCATTGTGATCGCGGCCCGGAGTGGCGTTGCCGTTACGATCTTTCACGACCGTCCGTCCGAATTCGCCGCCCCACACGATGAGCGTGGAATCGAGCATCCCGCGCTGCTTGAGATCCTTGATGAGCGCCGCCGCAGGTCCGTCGATTTCGCCCGCCCGCGCCGGGAGCGCGCGTTCGAGGTCGCCGTGGTGATCCCAGCCGCCCGCGCTGACCTGCACGAAGCGCACCCCGCGCTCGACGAGCCGCCGCGCGACCATCATCCGCGCGCCCATCTCGCTATTTCCGTAAAGGTCTTTGACCTCCTTCGGCTCCTTGGAAATATCGAACGCATCCGTCGCCTCAGTCTGCATTTTGAACGCCATCTCGAACGCCTCGATGCGCGATTCGAGCTGGGTGTCTTTTTGCAAAGCCTCCTTGTGCCGCTCATTGAGCTGATGCACGAGGTCGAGCTGCCGCCGCTGACGATCCATCGGCGTGAATTGATTCCGAATGTTCAGAATCACGTCGTCGAGATTCATGTTCCGCGAATAATTCACGTTCACGCCCTGATACATCCCCGGCAGGAACGACGCCTGACGCCACTCCGGCTTGCCGCTCAGCGTGATGAAGCCCGGCATGTTCTGATTCTCGGTGCCGAGCCCATACACGACCCACGAACCCATCGAAGGCTTCGGCAGTTGCAGCGACCCGGTGTTCATAAAACGCTGCGCCACATCATGCGCCGGGATGTCCGTCCACATCGAACGAATCACCGCAATGTCATCAATCACCTCGCCGAGTTTCGGGAAAACCGAACTCACTTCGACACCCGACTTGCCCATCTTCGTAAATTTGAACGGTGAAGGAAATGCGAGCCCTTCGTGACCGGGGATCGTCTTGTCCGCATACTTCGCGAAATCGGGTTTCGGATCCCAAGTGTCGATCTGCGACGGCGCGCCTTCCGCGAAAATGTGGATGATCGACTTCGCCTTCACCGGGAAGTGCGGTGCTTTGGGCGCGAGCGGGCCGACGATCTTGCCGGCACCGGTCGTGGCCGCGTTTGCGTCGTATGGATTGAGCCCGAAAAGCGAGGCGAGACTCAGCGCGCCCATGCCCAAACCGGAGCGGATGAGAAACTGGCGTCGCGTGAAAATGATGTCTTCGAGCGACGGGGAATGTTCGCGGAGGTATTTGTCGGAAACGATGTGCGGTTGTTCTGGATTCATAATGTGGAGTGGAGTTGCGCGTTTAATGCCACAAACTGCAAACACAGGCAATCTTTGAATGTTTCAAAAAAATCATTTCTGAGAAGCTGGGAAGCGGGCTTTTCGCAACGCGATCACCCTGCAAAAAATCGGCTATTCCACAAACCGCTGCGCGACCGGCATCCGCCGTCCGAGGCCGAAGGCGCGGCTCGTCACTTTCAGGCCGGGCACGGATTGCGCGCGTTTGTATTCGTTTAGATCGACGCGGCGCGCGACCCAGCGGACGGTTTGCTCGTCCCAGCCGCGCGCGACGATCTCGGAAACGCTGAGCTGCTGCTCGATGTAAAGTTCGAGAATAGGGTCGAGAATTTCGTACGGCGGGAGCGTGTCCTGATCGCGCTGATCGGGCTTCAGTTCTGCGCTCGGCGCTTTTTCGATCGTGGCGCGCGGGATGATTTCGCGGTCGCGATTGATCCACTCGGCGAGGCGATAGACCATCGTCTTCGGCACGTCGCTGATGACGGCGAGCCCGCCGCACATGTCGCCGTAAAGCGTGCAGTAGCCGACCGCGAGTTCGCTTTTGTTGCCCGTCGTGAGAAGCAGCGAGCCGAATTTATTCGAGAGCGCCATGAGCGTCATGCCGCGGAGGCGGGGCTGCATGTTTTCCTCGGTCGTGTCCTCCGGCAGCCCGGCGAAGATGTCGCGGAACTGCTCGCGGAAAACCTCGAAGCTGCGCTTGATCGGGACGGTGAGGCACTGGATGCCGAGGTTTTTTGCGAGCGCGCGCGAGTCGTCGATGCTGCCCGGCGAGGAATACTGCGTGGGCATGGTGACGCCGGTCACGTTTTCCGCGCCAAGCGCACGGACGGCGAGCGTGGCGGTGATGGCGCTGTCGATGCCGCCGCTGAGCCCGAGCACCGCGGATTTGAAGCTGCATTTTCCGAGGTAATCGCGCAGGCCGAGCACGAGCGCATCGTGCAGTTCCTCGGGCTGGCTTTGAAAACGATACGTGATCGGTGCGAAGTCGTTGCCGGTGTCGATGACGGCGAGATCTTCGGCGAAAGGTTCGAGCTTCGCGCGCAGCGAACCGTCCGCGCCGATGGCGAGCGAATTCCCGTCGAAGATAAGCTGGTCGTTTCCCCCGACGGCGTTGCAATAGGCGATGGGGACGCCGTGCTTCGCCGCGAGCTGCGTGAGCATCTCCACGCGCCGCGCGGCCTTCCCGATCGTGAACGGCGATGCACTGAGATTCACGAGCAACTGCGCTCCCTGCGCGACGAGCGAATCCACCGGCGCGGTCCCGTAAAGCCGACGCGGGAGAAATTTTTCCGTCCAAACATCCTCGCAAATCGTGACGCCGACCTGCACCCCCGCGACCTCGACCGGCGCGACGGAAGCCGCCGGCTCGAAGTAGCGGTCTTCGTCGAAAACGTCGTACGTCGGCAGCAGCGATTTGTGAAATTTGCGGATCGCCTGCCCGCGCTGGAGCAGCGCCGCGGCATTGTGAAAAGGCTGCCCCGGCCCCGCATTCACGTCGATAAATCCGACGAGCAGCGGCACCTTCCCCACTTCCCCGTGCAGGGCTTCGAGCGTCGCGAGATTCAGCGGGACGAAGCGCGATTTGAAAACCAAGTCCTGCGGCGGATAGCCCGTGATCGCGAGTTCCGGCGTGACAACGAGTTCCGCCCCGCGCTCGACGAGCCGGTGATACGCCGACACGATCTTGCGGTGATTCTCCGCGAGAGCGCCAACGGTGGGATTGATCTGCGCGAAGCCGATTTTCATGCGTGCGGAAAAAAGTCCCCGCACACTAAAGAGCGCCCCGCCCGCGTGTCGATGGCGAGTTCCGCCTACCGATGCAGGCTCTGCTTCCAGCCAGCGTCGGACGTTTCAAAAAGCGCCTCCTGAATGATGTGGCGGAACGCCCAGAAAAGGCACGCCGCGAAGAAACCGGCGATAATCATCAGGAGAAATTTGTGCGTGAACGTGCTGCTCATGCCCGCCTTGGAAAGCAGGTCGTCTGCCGCGGGTGTGATTGAAAATGGCACAGCAGAGGCTAACGGAACGGAACTCCGCAACTATCATCGGAAGCGCGGGGGTAGGCAGCGCACCGATTCGGATTTCCGTGATTTCGTCAGGGGACTTCCATTGCAGAGTGAAGGGAACCGTTTGCGCGGGAATCCAGCGCACCAATTCCACGGCGGCGATGAAGTCGTAATTTTCGGCCATGGCAGAAGCTCTCTTTTAGATCCCCGGCGACTGCGTGCAAAGCGCCCGCGGGATAGCAAAGAATTTCGCCGTCCTCCGCCGCGATGATGGCTTGTCCCTCGTGATCTCTCGCAACGACCTCGCCCTCTTTTTGGATCAACGTGCCGGTTTCACCAGCCCCATCGACATGTGTGATTTTGAAAATCACCAACGCAGTAGAACAGTCGATGGAATATCTGGTCATGGCGGCAAAAGTGTTCTCAAGGTTTCCGCGCCGACGAGAAGGGCGGCGCGGCGGCGCGGCAGATTCCGATCCGGCGCGGGTTAGCCAAACGCCTCGCGCAGCATCGCGATGCTTTTCGGCACGGCGGTGTCCGGGTCTTCCTTGCCTTCCATTTCGAGCGACACGTAGCCGGTGTATCCGGCGTCGCGCAGGATTTTCGCGATGCGTTTGTAGTCGAGATCAAGCGTGTACCATTCGCCGCCGCCGGGGTAGGTTTTCGCTTGCACGAAGACGGTCTTCGGCGCGACTTCGATGAGTTTGTCATACGGGTCTTCGAGAAAATTCCCCGTGTCCATCAGCCCGCCGAGCCATGGGGATGGGATCGCGTTCAAGATGCGGAGCTGTCCCTTCGGCTGGCTGGTGAGCCCCCAGTGATTTTCCAACGCGAGGATGACGCCGCGCTCCGCGGCCAGTTCCACGCAGGTCTGGATGGAGTCAATACACCACTTGAAAGCGTCGTCCTCGGTGTATTCCTTCGGCACCGGTTCGATGCCGCGCGCTTTCATCAGCGCGTCGAAATCCTTGATCGTCTTGTAGCGACCGCTGTTGAGCCGGATGCACGGCACGCCCAGCGCGTAGGCCAGCTCGATGCACTTCTCGGTGTGCGCGATCCATTTGTGGCGTTCGGCGGGATCCGGCGAGACGAAATCCTGATGGATGGAGAGGCAGATGAGATCGACGCCGGCGCGAAAGGCGTGGCGCTTGAGCTTCGTGCAATAGGCGTGCGCGGGTGCGTCGAGCTTGCCGAATTCATCGAGATCCATCTGCCGGTGGAGAATGTCCACGCCCTCGACGCCGAGCCGCGCGGTCTTGTCGATGACGGTTTCGATCGAGACTTTTTCGGTTTTGAAATGCCAGTAAGAATACGAGGAGATGCCGAGCTTGATCTTCGACGGCGGCGGCGCGGGCGGCGCATCGGCGGCGCGCAGGGTGACGGCGGCGCTGGCGGGAATGGAGAGGGCGAGGAATCCGCGGCGTGAAATCATGCCGCGATGCTGAGGGCGGCGGGAGCGGGGTTCAAGCCTGCGCTGCGTGAAATTTTGCGCTGGGGCGGGCATGGCGTTTGATGTAGAGGAATGCTGGAGAACCGGTGGTTCCTTCTCCTTCTTCATCTCCTTCCTCTTCCTCCATTCGCAGAGGAGAAGGAGAAGAAGATGAAGAAGGAGAAAATTTCGGACGGTAGGCCGGACTTTTTAGACGCCCGCTTACCCACCGCGGGGTTGCAGCTTTAGCCGGTAGAAGCGCGGCGCGGTGCCGAGCGGGACGGTGGCGGTGTGCCGTCCGCCGCTGTCCGTGATGGTGAACGCGGCTGACGTCCACTGAACAAGATCGGTGCTTGTTTCGATGAAGCCAAGATCAGCCGGAACGACGGCGGGCCAGGAAAGCACGAGGCTGCCGCCGCTCACGACGGCGGTGAGCTTGAAGACTTCGCCATAGACGGCCTCGACCCATTCCGGGTGATCGACGAAGGGGTTGCGATTGTGCTGGTAGGCGAAAACGCCTTCGCTCCGGGTGCGCTCGGCGGGGCTCACCGGGTCGAGGAAATTCCAGATGAGCAGCGTGGAAAGTCGGCCCATGTAGCTGGCGCTCGTCGAGATGAGCGCGATGTTTTCGGTGAGCGCCAGATTCGGCTCGGAGCCGCCTTCGTAGCGGATGTCCATGTAAAACATCGCGCGGGCGAGGTCTCCCTTCACTTCATCCGGCGGCTCCCACGAATCGAAATCCTGGCTGCACAATGCGGCGGTGGGGCCGGTGGGTTTTTGGTAGCCGCTCGCAGCGGGCGCGCTTTCGTCGTAGTAAAGATTCGCGCGGTCGGAATTCGCGGGCTCACCGCAAGCGCGCAGATTGAAAAGATCGGAGTAGGCCGGCTCGACGCTGTCGATACCGAGGGAATTGGGCCAGCAATGTTCGCGGTTCCAGCCGTTCGGGACCACGCTGACGAAATCCGCCTTGGGCCAGGTGGTGCGCTCGTAAAGCAGGATGAGATTCGCGCTGTTCGCCGGATCCTGGTCGAGGTTTTCGAGGGGAGTGCGCGTGCTGGTGTAGCTGATGACGGTGTGACCCTTGATGATATTGTGCAGCGCCGAGCGCAGCGGGCTTCCCGTGAGACCGGACGCGGCATTGTAGTAACCCGCCGGCTCCCCCGCTCCAGCCGCGCAAAGACTGACAGCAAGCGCGAGGATGCGGAGGATTTTTTCCATAAAAAGCCCTCAATCCTCCGACGGCAGGCGCGGCTTGAAAAGGGGCAATGCCAGTTTCCAGCGGATCGCGGCGAGGCGCAGCGCGAGCGTCACTGCCGCGCCGAGGAGCACGCTGGCGCGCTCGTCGGCGAGCGCGCCGTGGATGAGCGCGAAGACCACCGCGCCGCAGAGCGAGGCGGTCGCGTAAAAATAAATCTCCTTCCGAAACACATACGGAATTTCCCCCGTGAGCGTGTCGCGCAGGATGCCGCCCGCGACGCCGGTGATGACGCCCATCGTGACCGCGACCGGCAGCGGGGCCGCGAAGACGAGCGCCTTTTTCACGCCGATCATCGTGAAGAACGCGAGCGACACCGCATCGGCCAGCAGCAGCGCGCGATTGGAAAATTCGTGGAAGCGCGCGACGACGAAGGTGGCGAGCGCGGTCGTGACGGCGGTGAGGATGTAATTCCCATCGCGCACCCAAAATACTGGCACATCGCCCAGCGCGAGGTCGCGAATGGTTCCGCCGCCAAACGCCGTGACGACCGCGAGCACCACGACGCCGAAAAGGTCCACGCGCTTCCCGCGCGCCGCGAGCACGCCGGTGATCGCCGCGACCGCGACGCCGAGTTGTTCCAGCCAGTAGAGCATCGCGCCCGCGCGCCTACAAACGCAGGCGCGGATCCTCCGCGAGCAGTTCGGCGAGCGTGGGCCAGCCTTCCTCGTCGAGCGCCTGGAAGGCATTCAGATACACCGCGACCACCTTCGCATCGTGCTTCGCAAAACAGGCGTCGATCGCCTGCGCGAGCACCTCCTTCGACGGCGCGGCGGGCATGTCCTCGATCGTCCCGTTTTCATCGTGCGCAATGCCGAGCGCATCGAGGAAATCGCAGAGCAATTTACTGTGCGCGCCGACGAACCAGATTTGCAGCAGATGCGCGGCGACGCTCTCGTTCTGCTTTTTCGCCACCGCATCGCGCATCCACGCGAACCGTTCCTCACGCGGTTTTCGCTCGATGAAAACGGGGCGAAGATTCCGCTGTTTCGCGAGCGTGTCGATGGTCGCCTTGTAAAGCGGCTTCTCGTTTTCGTGGAGATGGGAGAAAAGTTGCGCGGCCACGGCGGTCGGCATTCGGGCGAAAATATCGTTGGTCTTCTGCATGGGAAAAGAGCGCGCAGAGTAGGAGCCGCGCCCTGCGTTGCAAGCTCCGTCGCGATTCACTGCCGCAGCGTTACGCGCAGGCGGGCAAACTTATTGGGGAGCGCAGTGGCGGGGATGTTCCAGGTCATCAGCACGGAGCCGTCGGGCTGGCGCGTTTGGGAAAGGAGCGCGGCTTCGGTGGGGAGCCACGTCGCGAGGGTGTCACTGGTTTCGACGGTGTATTCCACGGCGTCGGCGGCGGGCGGGCAACGGTAGCTGAAACGCATTGAGCCATCGGGCTGCCGCGTGAGATTCGGAAGCGCGACCAGCGCGTAGGCAAACAAATCGCCGCCAGGAAAAACGGTGGTGTCGTCCGCGCCGGGATTCCCGCCCACCGCGATGCTCGCGCGCCAGTTGATCGCGGAGTTGTAGTTCGCGCCGGGCGTGCGATTCGCGAGGACGAGACTGTAGCCGCCGCCGTCCGCGCCTTCAGGCCACGGCGCGGTGTCGTCGTAGTGCATGGAGATCAGCGGCACGTTCACCGAAGTCGCGAGCGCGAGCGTGTCGCCGTCGTTTCCGAGTCGGTTGAAATAGACGCCCGCAATGGGAATCTCGATGCCGTAGCGCAGTTGGAAATTGTACTGGCTCGCGGTGAGCACGAGCCGTCCGCCGGGCGCGAGCGGCACGTCGCGATTGTCGGGAAAATCGTAGCTGAGCCCGGCGGTGAATTTCGCCCCGCGCAGATTCACGGCGTGGGTGGTCGGATTCCACAGTTCGATGAACTCCGCATCGTCGTCGCCCATCGGGTTGTAGTGGATTTCCGAGAAGACGACATCGCCCGGCACGAGCGGCGTCGTCACCGTATAAAATGCTTCGTTCAACGCGCTCCACGTCGCGCCGGAGAACGCGCGCGCGCGCAGCCAGGTGTTCGCGGTGATCGTGGTGCTCGTCCCGATGAACGCCGCGGGATTGACCGCACCGCCGGGCAGCCGCGGATCGCTGCCGTTTTTCGTGAAGTAAATCGTCGCACCCGCGACTGGAAAATTTACGACGGTGCCGCCCGCAACCGTGCCGCCGCTGAAAGCAGGCGCGACCGTCGTCGGATAGTAGCCCGCGCTTTGCAGATAGCCGAGATACGCGGCGCTGCGGCTCGGGAACCAAGTGTTGAGGATGTAGTCGCGATCCACCGCCCACGTATCCGGCGTGCGCGATTGCCCGCCCGAAACCCAGCGCGCACTCTCCGCGTAAAAGGCGCGCTGCATCTCCGCGCACATCGCGTTCAGCCGCGCCTGATTCGTCGCGACGGTGAGCGGGCCGTTGTTGAAAAAGTGTTTTTGGATGCGATCGGCGAGCAGCGTTTTGTAGTCGGCATTTCCCTGCTGCCAGAGCTGGCTGAAAATGCTGCCGGGACCGTCGCCGTTCTGCCGTCCGGGATTCGGATTCGAGCGCAACGCGACGCGATTCGCCGCCACATTCGGAATCCAACTTTGCGTGCCAAGAAAGCCGTCCGCGTCGTTGAGCATGAACTTAAATCCGCTTCCGACGTTCTTCGGCGAGACACTGCGCCACTCCTCCTCGCTGTTGCCGAACATGAAGAGCAGCATGTAGTCGATGGTGTCCCGCACATCGAGATACGGGCGGATGCCGGTGTAGTTGGCGCGCAGCGTTTTCACACGCTCCCACGAACTGCCGTCTCCATCGTACGGCGAGCCCGGATCGGCCCAGCCGCCCACGTTGAGGTTCCCATTGATGCTTTCGTAGTCGCCCGACGGCCCGCCGAGATAGCTGCTCTGCTGATTCGCGCTCCATCTTTCACGAAGATGAAACATGCCCCAGTACGTCCCGTTCAAATACAGATGCACGAAGCGCGAGTGCGGCGCGAGTTCGCCCATGTCGAGCAGCGTGCCGTCGGTGAAAATGTTCGACAGGTAAAAGCCGCGCTGCGCCATGTCGTGCGAGCCGCTGCGCAGTTCGAGCTGATCGAATTTTCCGACGGGTTTCCACCCGCGCGCATGGCTGGTGAAAAGCTCGGGCACTTCGAGCTGCGCCGCGCCGAAGTCCGATTTGAACGACACGCGAAAGCTCTTCTTCAGGAAGTTGGTGTAAGCGCCGCCGTAGTTTTCGATGCCCGCGTTTTCATGCACACCGACGCCGACTGTCGGGATGTATTCAAACGAGCAGAGCACGCTCGCGCCGTCCGCGATGGTGAGCGGCGTGACCACGGAAATACTCGGCAGATCGGTGAGCGCGGCCTGCATCTGCGGGCCGTACGTCGCGTGCTGCGTGATCGTCGTGCTCATCACGGAAGAGGTCACGACGCTTGCGGGGAAGACGTAGGTGTTCGTGTCCACGTTCGTCGGCACGAGGCCGGTTTTGAACGCGGCGGCGCGCAGCGTGGTGGTGCCGGTCGCGTTCGAGGGAATGTTCACGCCCGTCGCGCCGCCGGGCACTGCGCCGGGGTGGATGGTCATCGCCACCGTCGGCGGAGTGGCGGCATTCGCAGGCGGGACTGGCGTGCCGTTCGCGAGCGTGGGGTCGCTGCCGTTCGTGGTGTACACGAGCGTCGCACCGGGCGTGGTCGTCGCGAGCGTGACGGTCTGCGCCGTCGTGAAGATGCCGCGCTTTACGCTGAAGGTCGTGTCCGCCACGACGCCGTCGAAGCCCGCGCCATTGGCCGCGCCGGGTGTGGCGGGCTTGAAGTATTTCGCCGCGCCCGCGCCATCGAGGCCATACGTCGTGCGGTCGTACTGCTTTGGAAAAAGCGCGGTCGTTGGGAAGTCGGCGGGGAACTGCTGGATGAGCGCGCCGCCCGGTGCGTTGAGCGCGAGATATTCGCCGGAGGCGGTGAGCGAAAAATTCGTGTGCAGCGGCGAGCCGACGACGGCGCGATTTTTTCCCGACGCGAAAATCACCGCGTATCCGCCGGGCGCGATGTTCGCGAGTGGGAAGATCCACTTCAGCGGCGTGAGCGCGGAGTCCGTGAGCGCGTGGCCCGCGAGATTCAGCGTGAACGCATTCGGATTCCGAATCTCGATCCAGTCGGGCCGGTCCCCGTTTTCATCTTCGAGCAAACCATCCGCCGCCTGGAATTCCGTGATCTTTGGCGCGAGCGTCGCGGCATTCACCGCAATGACCACGCTCGCCGTCGCCGTCGCCGTGCTGGCCGCGCGCGTGGCCGTGAGCGTGTAAGTCGTGGCGCTCGCGGGCGCGACGCTCACGCTCCCCGTCAGCGCCACCGCGCCGACGCCGCTGATCGAAACGGTGTCCGCATTTTCCACCACCCACGAAAGCGTCGCGCTCCCCGGCAAGCCGGGACCGCTGATGTTTCCAGCATCCGTGAGGAAGTAGCGGATCACCGGCGCGGGTTCGGGATACGCCTCGATCTCGGCAATCTGCGGGTTGTAAGCCGCGCCGCTGAGATTTTCGACGCGCACGAAACGCCCGCGAAATTGATGCGCGGGATTCGTGCTCGCCGCCGCGTAGATCGTGTCGCTCCCGCCCTGGCCGCTGTTCGTTCCATCGGTACGAATGCTCGCCTGCCAGCGCACCGCGCCGGGCACGCCCGCGTTGTCCGCATAGACCGTCACGCGGAAATTCGTGAGCCGCTCTGGGCAGCAGTCGGAGCGGTTGTAAAGGACGATGCGGTTCAGCGCGAGGTCCGCCGCGAGATCGACCTGATAGTAAAAACCGAGCGTCGCCACGCCCGTGGCCGGATGCGAAATGGTGTTCGTGCCGATGTGATTTCCGTCCGTGAGATTCGTGGCCGGCAGCCCCGGCCAGGTCGCCCCGCTCGCGACCGCGTTTTTTCCCTGCGCCACATTTTGCGCACGGGCGGAAACGACAAACAGCGCGAGGATTAGAATTGCGCAGAGGTATGCTGTCGTTCGGAAAACGGCATGAAATGAGGTAATGAACGGCATGGAGTCAGTGCAGTGGGGGATTGAAAACGACGTCAAAGGATAGCGCGGATCGGGTGAGGCGGCCTGTGAAAAAAGATGGCGGAGCCGCTCCCAACGGTCCCCCCACCGATGCGCGGGCGGACGATCCGTGGCGTCCAACCCGTTCCGCCGTTTTCACAATCAACCGCGGCGGCGGCGTCCGAGCATTCCAAGCGCGCCGGCAAACAGCAGCGCGAGCGCGCCGGGCTCGGGGACGACGGCGGTCGCGCCGCTGTCGAAGGCTGCGCCTTGCTCAAACGGCAGGGCGGGCGCGGGTGCCGCCGGGCCGATCGTGACCACTGCGCCGTTGCCGATGTTCAGCGCCGCGAGCGTTTCGCTGACGCTGAAGTTCGTGTTCCCGCCATTCGCGTTCACGACGTTCGCACCCGCGCCGAGGGCGCTGTTCACGTTGAGCGTGCCGGAGTTGATATTGGTCACGTCTGTGTACGAAAGCGTGCCGTTGAGGGTGAGCGTACCGGTGCCGACTTTCGTGATCGCCGTCGTGCCGCCACCGCCATTGGTGTCCACGATGCCGCCGTTATAGACCGTGTTCGTGTTCTTGCCGCCGATGCTGAAGGTCACCGCGCCGCCGGGATTGTTGTTGCCGATGGCACCGCCCGAACCGGCGAGTGAACCGAGATCGACGCTGAGCACGCCGCCCACCGAGACCGAGAGATAGCTGGCATTCACCACAAACGCGGCCCCCGCGCTTCCGCCGGTGCCTGCGCCGAAAAACGTGTTGCTCTCGTTCGTCGTGAAGGTGCCGGTGTAGCCGCTGTTGTCGCCGCTGAGGAAAAGCGAATAGCCGCCGATCTTCGTGATCGCACCGTTGCCGGACACATTGCCCGCGAGGGTGATGTTGCCGCCGACGATCGTGTTGATCTGCGTCGCGCCGTCGATCTGCACGGCTCCGGTGTAGGTTTGAAAAAAGCCCTGGTTGTCGATGAAGCCGCCGTTTGTCGTGACGACGATGGGGTCGGAAAAGGTGTGGTTGTTCCAGGGAGTCAGCGTGCCGCCGTCGAGCACGATGGGTGCGCCGTTGAGGGAGTTGTCATTGTGCGGCGCGACCGAGGAGCCGGTGCGGACGATGACTCCGGCGAGATTTTGCGACTCGGCGAGGATGCCGAGATAGGTGCCGCCGGTGACGGCGAGGAAGTGCCCCTGGCCGTCGATGTGGATGGGTGCGCCGGGGCCGGGGCCGGTCCAGTCGCCGCGCCCGATGTCGATGCGCGAGGTGGCCACGCCGCCGATGCTCGCATCGCTGCCGAGGACGATGCCGCGGAGTTGCTGGAGCGCGCCGTTGGGCGTGGTCGATTTGTAAATCGCGCCGACGCCGCCGACGCCGCTGCCGTTGATCGTGATCGGCGTGGTGTAGCTGAAAAGTTCCGCGCTGCCGAGGTCGAGCGTCGCGCCGCTGTTGACGGTGATGACGTTGTTGAGCGCGCCGAGCCCTTGATTGCTCCCCGTTTTCAACGTGCCGCCGCTGACGACGATGCCGCCGTTGTGCGAACTCGTGCCAGAGAGCGTGAGCGTGCCGTTGCCGATTTTCGTGAGCGTCGCGCCGCCGAGCAACACGCCACTGAGCGTGGTGTCGCCGGTGCCGCCGACGCTGGCATTCGCGACGATGGCGACTTGTCCCGCGAGGCTCGCGGGAGTCGCGCTGCTGTTCACGAGCGCGCCGTTGCCGCCGATGCCCGTGCCCGAGAGGCCCACGGGTTCCGCGCCGACGGCCTGGCCGTTCAGATCGAGCGTGCCCGCGTTCACGATCGTGCCGCCCGCCGTGGAGCCGAGGCCCGCGCCGTTGCCGAGAATGACGGTGCCGCCATTGATCGCGACGGTGCTGCTGAACGTGCTCGCGCCGGAGAGCGTGAGCGTGCCGGAGTTCATGGTGAGGCCGCCGCTGAACGTGTTCGCACCGGAGAGCGTCACGGCGTTCGCGCCGGTCTTCGTCAGCGCGAAGCCGCCGCCGACCACGCCGCTGAGTGTCACTGCGCCCGTGCCGCCGACGGTCGCATTTGCGGCGAGCGCGATGTCGCCCGCGAGGCTCGCAGCCGTGGCGCTGCTGTTCACGAGCGCGCCCGCTGCGCCGATGCCGCTGCCCGCGAGGCTCACGGGTTCCGCGCCGACGGACTGCCCGTTGAGATCGAGCGTCGCTCCGCCGCTGACACTCGTACCGCCCGCCGTCGAGCCGAGCGCCGCCGCATTTCCGACGCGCAAAGTTCCCGCGCCAATCGCGACCGCGCCGGTGAAGGTGTTCGCATTCGCAAGCGTCACCGTGCCGGTGCCGCTCTTCGCGATGCCCGTTGCGCCCGCGACGGCCTTCGAGCCGGTCAGCGTGTAGTTCCGCGTCGCGTTGTTGAAAGTGACCGTCGCGGGCGAGACATCGGCGGCGCTGACATCGACGGTGACGCTCGTGGTCACGGGCAGGTCGCCGAAAACCACGTTGTCGTTCGGGAGAAAATTCGTGCCGCTCGTGTTGTTCGAGTTCAGCACCCAGTTATTCGGCGCACCCTCGGCGGCGAGCGTGGCCGCAGTCCACGCGGTGCCGAGCGTGCCTTTCCACACGGGCAGATCGGTGCCCGTTACATTCAAATCAATCGACGTGTTGCCAGCATTGTTCGCGAGCGTCGCGAGCACGCGGCTCGGCAGCGTGCCGAGTGCAAATTTTCCGAAGCCCCCGCCGAGCGTCCCCGCATAATCCACGAGCGTGTAAGTGCCCACGCCCGCCGGCACGCCGACGATGTTGATCGTCGCCGAACCCGCTCCACCATTGGCGCTCAAGCCATTCGCGCCCGTCACATTGATCGCCGCCGCGCCACCCGGCGTCACATTCAAAGTCGCCGCGCCACTCAGCGTCAGCGTGCCGATGGTGAGCGTGCCGTTGCCCGCGCCGTTGCCCGATTCGAGAATGCCTCCCGCGTTCACCCCGACCGCGCCCGCGATCGTGCCGCTGCCGCCGAGCGTCGTCCCGCTCGCGACCGTAACCGCGCTGCCCGCCGCGAGCGAGCCATTCACAAAAAGTTTCCCCGCGTTCAACAAAGTCGTGCCCGTGAAAGTATTCGCGCCCGCGAGTTTCAGCGTGCCGTTGCCCTGCTTCGTGATCCCGCCCGCGCCGGAGATCGCGCCGTCGAAAGTCGTGTTCGTCGCATCGCCCACCGTGAGCCGGCCCGCGCCGAGCGCGACCGCCGTGCCGCTCGCATCCGTGCCCGCGAGCGACGCGATGGTTTGCGGCCCGCCGCCGAGATCGAGCGTGCCGCCGTTCGAGATATTCACCGCCGTCGTGGTCGGGAGAATGTTGCTCGTCGCGCCGATGCCGAACCATTTGTAATTCAGGTAGCTCTCGTTTTGCAGACGCTGCGCGTTCGACAGCGCGAAGTCGTAGATGAGCACTTCCGCCTGCGATTGATTGCCCGAGTGAAAGATGCGGTCGCGATTGAAACCATCCGCGCTCACGTTCCCGCTCGTGATGAATTCCACGAGATTGTAGCCGTTGTGCAGATTCGTCGGCAGCGGCGTGCTCTGCGGATCGACCGCCGCGCCATTCACATAAGTCGAGCCCGAGATGAATGGCCCGGCCTGCCCATAGTTGGCGACCAGCGGGTCCGCCGGATTCGAGTCGCCGGGACGGTGGAAGTAGTAAGCGTTGCGATCCGTGAGCACGAAGCTGCTGCCTTTGAAAATGGAGAACACCGAGCGGATGGCCGCGTCCTGCGTGAAGGTGAGCGCCTGGCTCGTGGTCGCGCCGCCGCCTGCGGCAAAACTGATCGCGCCGAGCCCCGTGCCCGTGCCCGCGTCTGTGAGGTAAGTCGGGGCCGTGTTCGATTGATCGCCCGGCACCGTGGCGTTCGCGCCGTTGCCGCTGAGGTCGTTCCACTGCGTCACCGCCGCGCCATTTCCCAGCCCGAGCGCCGACGCATCGAACTGCCGCGACGCGCCCGCCACCGCCGCGCTCGCCGCTGGCGCGAGCCGCAGCGTGCCGCCGCTGATGTTCGTCGCGCCGCCGTAGCTCTGCGCGCGATTCAGCGTGAGCACGCCCGCGCCGGATTTGCCGAGACTGCCCGCGCCGGAGATCACGGTCGAGGTCGTGAAGTCCGAACCGATCGCGTAGTTCAGCGACCCACCCGCGCCGACGGTGAGCGCGGACCACTGCTGCGGCGCCGTCACCGTCGCCGCCCCGCCCGCGGACACGCCGGTCGCGCGGAGTTGCAACGCATTGATCTGCGCGCTCGCATTTGCGGAAACATTCAGCGCCGTGCTCGCGCCCGTGGCCGTGAAAGTGCCGACGGCAAACTGCCCGACGCCGCCCGTGTCGTTCTGCACATTGTAATCCAGCGTGGGCGAGCCGCCGATGCTGCCCGTGCGCGCCGCGATCGGTGCGCCGCCAAATTCGCGCGAGTCATTCACCCAGACCTGGAGCTGATAATCGAGCCCCGAGTTGAGCGCGTTCAGCGTCACCGAGCCGCCGCCGCCGTCTGCATACACTCCGAAGCGCGCGATGTCCTTGTAGGCCGTGCTCAGGTTCGCGTAGTTCGGAAACGCCCCGCCATTCGCCGCGTACGCCGCGCCGGGGTAATTCACCATTCCCGCACCCACCGAATCGCCGAACCCATTGCTTTGGAAGTTGGAAAACGTCACCCCATTCACCGCGCCCGCGCTGCCAAAAATGTAAGCGCGATCCGCTGCGCCAGTCGTGATGACATCGGCATCCGCCGACATCGTGGTGGCCGCGCCCCAGGTGATCGTCTGCGCCGCGACGCGATGCGCGGTGAGGCCGACGCAGAGCGCGGCGATGGATGCGGTGAGGATGGAACGGAATGGTGTTTTCATCTGGGGTATGTGGTTGAAGGATTTAGCTCATTCTAAATTATTCAGCCACCCTCCCGGCGTCTTGGCGGCGTCCGCCATCTTTTTGTAGAAATCGGCCATCGAGCCGCGCAGGCGACTATTTTTCCACCACCGGCGGCCCGCTGTGCCGGTGCCGCTGGCGGAACTTCTGCGGCGTCTCCCCGATGCGCTGGCTGAACTGGCGGCTGAAGGCGCTCTGGTCGTAGAAGCCGTGCTCACAGGCGATTTCGGACATCGCCTTTTCCGTCCGGATCAAATCGTCGCTCGCCGCCTGCACCCGCGTGTGGATGACAAACTCCTGCGCGCTCATGCCAAAGACTTTCTGAAAAAGCCGCACAAACTGCCGCGCGGAGACGTGCGCGAGCCGCGCCAGTTCCGGCACGGTGACGGGCTCGGCGTGGTGCGCGTTGATGTAGGCCACCGCCGGTTCGAGCCGTTCCGCGCCGGGCACGACATTCCGTTCGCG